>NZ_JAUBVR010000066.1:0-33734 GCF_036705955.1 Microcoleus sp. A6-C6
TTCTAACAATGGTGAATTTATCTTAAAATATACTCATCACTGATGAACAGTGTTCAATAAGATGCGTTCCCCCTGCCTAAGTTGCAGTCCCGATTTTGGTACGCAGTAGTATCGCCATCAAAGTATCAATGGCGGCGCTGCCAAAATCATTAGTCATCATTCCTTCGCAGTCAGCACTTCAGTCTTTGACTTTGACAATAAATCTAATTTTAACTCATTCATCTTTCTAGTTCGGTGATAATCGCCGCGAGAGAGATGTTTTTCCAGCCAGACATACAAGACAATAAATAAATATCGGCTGCCCATCTCTTTGATTTTCAGCTTAGAAATACCAGCAGTCCGATTGTACCACCTCAGAGGAATCACCGCATAGGAAAAACCCCGGACAATTGCTTTTAAAGGCAGTTCTACAGTCAAATTAAAATGATGGCTCAAAATCGGCTGTACGCCTTCAATCACTTCTCGACGGTAGAGTTTAAAAGCATTGGTAACATCGTTATAGCGCCAGCCGAAAATACTTTTTACAAACCAGTTTGCTAAGCGGTTAATTGCTAATTTGTGAATTGGATAATCAACAACAAAGCCGCCTTTGATAAATCGGGAACCGAAAACGCAGTCATATCCTTCTTGCAATTTGCGGTATCCTGTTACCAAATCTATGGGATCGTCGGAAGCATCCGCCATCACAATTGCTACAGCATCGCCGTCAAATTCCGCTAAACCCCGGCGCACCGCAAATCCGAAACCGTTGGGAGGCTGATTGTTGATGTATCTAACTGTGGGAAATTCCCGCGATAATTCCTGGCAAATTTCAAGGGTTTTATCGGTGCTATTGTCATTCACAATCAAAATTTCGTGCGGAATCTCTTCTAAATCGAGCGTCTGGGCGATCGCCCGCACAGTACCATACAAACAGCCCTCCTCATTGTGGGCTGGTATAATCACCGAAATTTTCACTCCTCATCCTCCGCGCAACTGGACAAACTGGTTGTCAACAGGATTATACACCCAAGCTTTGATATCTGTAGGAGCGATCGGCAAATCGGCACCCGACACATCAACCGCCCACCTCGCATTATTGTACAACTGCAATTTCAAAATCTTAGCAATATCCGGGCTGTCCAAATTCACATAAGCGTTAGCAAAAAAAGATTGTTTGTCACCGACAGATAGCAGTACGATATTCGGCTGTTTTTTATTCTGCGGGAAAACAGCCCAACCAGCAGCCTTGAAAGATTTTTGGCTAGTTTTAGGTTTGTCTAAATAGCCGTAAACTTTCTCGGAATTAGAAATAAACTCTACATTTTTTGCGAATTTTCTCCAACCTATGCGATCGATAATTGCAGCGCCATCTCTCACCAGCCAAGTTTTTTTGCTCAGCACTCTCAAACAGCTTTCCGGCGAATTCTTGAAAAACTCCGACGGTTCCAGATAGTTAATCAATTGCAAACAATCTTGAGCACCTTGTTTGTAAAGAAGTGCAGAGCGAGTTTGGGTGATCGCCTGCTGAGAGTTAAGAATAATTATACCAATTAATAGCCCTGCGAATCCCCGATAAACAAATTTATATTTACTTTTTAATGCGACAGTTGTTTCTCGGACAAACAACTGTCCTAGCTGAACCAAAGCAATTAACAGCAAAATCGAATTAGTCGTATATCTAGAAGATTCCAGCGCCTGAATTGCCCCAAATTCTGACCTACCAGCCGTAATAAACAAAGAAGATAAAACCGAAAACAAACCTATTGACAGCCAAGGTACAGCCTGATATCCCCATCCCAAAGGACTTGTGGGATGGGCATCTTGCCCGTCCCCACCCCATCCCAAAGGACTTGTGGAATGGGCATCTTGCCGATCTCCACCCCATCCCAAATCAATTGATAGAATCTTCTGCCCAAAATGCCATACAAAAAATACAAAACTTGCAAATATTACCAATCCCACAAATACAGCAAATACAGGTAATCTAACAATGGGCGAACCCAACAAACTTAAAAAGTAATCAATCACCACCAGCGGCTTATTTAACAATGAAATAATACTTGTTTTCCGGCTAGGATGATAATCAATTGAGTAAATAGCACAAGTTGCCGCAAACAACAACATCCATGCGATCAATCTTCTTTTTTTCTGTACTCGATTTCCCTCCACAGCCACCACAGCCGGAACCGCAGCCAACCAAGACAGCAAGCCTTGAGCCAGGGAAAAACTAGCAATAAAGCAGAATATAGCAGCAATAAAAATTCTAATATTAGGCAATAATTTGTGAGTTGAAACCAGCGCATAAACCGCCGCAACAAAACACAAATTTACAAAAAACCACGCTAATTGAAATCCCCAAAGCCAGTTTTCATGCTGAACTAGGGAAAATACCAAAATACAAGTTAAAATATTAGCTAAATGCCACAAATCATCCCCAACATTCTTAACCTGCATCGAGGATAACTTGTACATAGCGATAAAAGTTATCAGCGCCAAACCTATGCTGAGACACAACTGATAATTAATATTCCATTGGGAGGCAAAAACCAGCACTGCAATAATGATTTTCGGAAACACTATACGGTGATTGCTGTGCAAAGCCCAAAAATCTTGGAAATTTACATTTCCCTGTGCTATTTTTTCAAATAGGCTGGCTAATCTCCACTCGTCGTCAATGGGAACGTTAACGCTAAAATTGGCTACAAATCCGATTAACAGGAGAAGAGGAATTAGATAGAAGGTGAATAAAATATATTTTTTCATGGAAGTGCGATCGCACCAATTGCCATCACCATTTTATCTCAAACCGGCTTAAATACTCGGTACTCTAAAACTCAAGAAACCGGGTTCTTACTGAAATTGACGGTTGGGGGCGCGTATCTGGGTGAAAAACCCGGTTTCTGCTGCTCCCTACTCTGAGACTCAAGAAACCGGGTTCTTACTGAAATTGACGGTTGGGGGCGCATATCTGGGTGAAAAACCTGGTTTCTGGCTACCCCTAAATCATTACTTAACAGTCTTGAACGTATCCAGTTTGCCAGTAAATCGGTTGATAAACATCTGCAAAACAGTCCGCTTGCCGATATTGATATTAGAGCTTACGGCCATTCCCGACTGCAAGTTAACTTCTTGTTGATTTGGCTTGTCCTTGTTCAACACAAACTTTTGAGTCTTGAGCTTAATTTTGGTTTTGAAAGCGTAGTATTTCCGCAGTTCCGTAGGAGGCTCAGCATCCTTGCTAATCTCTTTCACTTCACCCTCAGCAGTACCAAACTCCATCGCCGGGAAAGCTTCAACATTTACATCAACAGGCACGCATTGGTATTTTGTCAAACCCAATTTCTCTCTATTAACTTCCTTCTCAGGACAAACGCAGCTTTTACCTTTTTCGCAGTCAATCTTTTCTCCGTCTAATTGTTTTCCGTGATACGGCTCCAATTTCTCGCGCTTTTGTCTCAAAGCATCCAATACCAGAGCCACATTGCTGTTTTCCAGGTAAACAACTGCTTCCAGACCGTTTTCGTCGTCCAAAACCTTGAGCAGCTTCTCAGTTTGCTGCGCTTCATAATAAGCTTCTTCACAGCGTGTTGGGCGTGGCTCCCCAGGCTTCACGACTGAGTTAATGATGGATTGGCAAATCGGATCTTTCGCTATATCCAACTTCGCATTCTCCTTCTTAGAAGGTTTCAAATCAAAGATTACCCCAGATACAGGAGACTTCAGAATTTGAGTATCGCGGTTTTGTTGGGCCTTTTCTAACTGAGCATTTACCTCGGACAACTTTTTCAGGTTTTCCACTTTGAAGCGGCTGAGTTGAGAATCGCTGCTGGCAATTTGTTTTTCGTTGTCAGCAATTTTGGTGTACAGTTCTCTGGCCCAGGCATCCTTGGTGTTTTTTAACTGTTCTTGGGCGCGGGCGATAGACTCCTGAATGCGCGCTTGCTCTCCTTGCTGGCGCTGTACTTCAGCGGTTATTTTTTGGATGTCACCTTGACGCGCATTAATTTCGCCTCGGCGCGTATTGATCTCACCTCGGCGGGTGTTGATTTCGCCTTTGCGGGCGTTGATTTCTCCTTCGCGCTGCTTGATTTGATCTTGCTGTTTCAGAACGTCGCTTTGGCCTCTGAAAACATCTTGTTCCTGTTTTTCTTTTTGCAGTTCAGCGATGGCTCCTTGCTCCACCAGCGGGCCGAGTCTGCCCAAAATGCCTTGATTCGACTTCAATACTTGTTGGGATTTCACTAATTGTTCGTCAGCCAAATCTCTCTGAGCCAGGGCTGATTTGACTTGCTCTTGTGAAGAAGCTAACTGCTGCTGAGAATAATTTAATTGGTTCTGAGCAAAACCAAATTGTTGCTGTGCTACCGTCATTTGATCGCCGGCGGCTTTCTCAGCATTTGCAGCTTGCTTGAGTTGTTTGTCCAACTCCTGAACTTGACCTTGGGCTGCGGCTACGCGAGAGAGAAATTCCGATCGATAATTAACATACAGTCCTTGCTGAGCGGCATCAAAATTTCCGCTCGATCCCCTGTTGAGGTAAAGCTCGTCAATCAGAGCTTGCAGCACTTGATTTTGTGCAACCAGGCTCTGTCTGTCCTTGATGGTAGATTCTAGGTTAGAAGGAATAGGGCCTTGAACTTTGCCGCTTACAACATCTTCGTAAAATTTATTTTCCTTTTCCAGCGCTTCTTTAGTTTTCTGGATCGACGTTAAATCGGCACCGGGTGCGAGGGGGTTGAAAGTAAGCAGAGGCTGGTTTTTTTCTACCCGATCGCCATTTTCAACGTGAAGTCTCACCACAGCGCCCGTAGCAGGTGCTTGGATGTCTCTAGCACCATCTTTGAGTTCCAATTGGCCGACAGCGGGGACAGCTTGCTCTACGCTAGCAAAATAAGCCCAAACCACCGCAGAAGTGGTCATCAGCATAATCATCCACAAAAACAAGTGCGACCAAATCGCTGGTTTTTCGAGAATAATTGGTTGCTCAGAAAGTGTGATCGATTTCATAGCCATATGTTACTTCTCAATTACTAATTGTTAGCGATCAGTTGTGTGTTTTGAGATATCAAGTATTCGATGACTCTTGTTGTTGGAAGAGGCAATAATAACGTCCTTTAAGAGCCATTAATTCTTTATGACTTCCCTGCTCGACTACAGAGCCTTGATCCATCATAATAATTATGTCGGCGTTTTGAATTGTAGTCAGGCGGTGAGTAATGAAAAACACCGTGCGACCGGCGAAAGATTCTGCTAAGTTATTGCAAACCTGGCGTTCGGAATGGTAGTCCAGGGCGCTTGTAGCTTCGTCCAAGATTAGCAGTTTCGGGTTTTGCAAAATCGTCCGGGCGATCGCGATCCGTTGCTTTTGACCCCCAGAAAGCGAAGATCCTCGCTCTCCAACTATTGTATTGTAGCCAGCAGGCAAGCCCATAATAAAATCGTGAGCTACCGCTAGTCTTGCAGCTCGGACAATCTCATCCGTACTCGCGTCGGGATTACTTAGAGCAATGTTTTCTTGTACAGAGCAGTTAAACAGCAAAGTATCTTGTAGCACTACTCCAAGTTGACTGCGGAGCGAATATAACTCCACCTTGGCAATGTCGTAACCGTCAATAAAAATCCTGCCCGAAAGCGGCGGATAAAGACGCTGCAACAGCTTCATCGCCGTACTTTTACCGGAACCACTTCCCCCCACAATTCCTACAAAACTGCCAGCGGGAAATTCCAAATTCACATTCGCCAATTGCAATGAGCCGCTTTCGAGGAATCGGAAGGAAACCTCCTCATACTTAACGTGACCTTGAATGGCCGGCAGCGGGATATTGCTCCTGTCTTCCTCGCTGGTTTCCGTCGGCGTATCGACCACATCCTTGAGCATATCGATCGACATCGAGACTTCTTGGAAACTCTGCCACACGCTCACAAACCTGAGCAGCGAACCAGTCACGTTCCCCGAAATAATTCGGAAAGCAATCAACTGACCCAAAGTAATGTCATTGCTCAGTACCAAATAAGCTCCCACCCACAACTGAGCCAAGTTACCCACCTGGTTTAAAAAGCTGCTAATCGTACCTGCCGTAGTCCCCGTGATAATTGTTTTAAAACTGGCTGTAATGTATTTGGCGTAGCGGCTAGACCACTCCCAGCGAGATTTCAATTCAATGTTTTGAGCTTTAACAGTTTGAATTCCGCTGACTACTTCCACTAGATAGGATTGAGAGTCAGCAAAACGCATATTTCTCTGTTTAATCAAGCGCAGCACCAGCGGATTGATCAGAATAATCATCACGGCCAGTACCGGTACCACTGCCAAAGATACGAAGGTTAGCTTCACGCTGTAGGAAAGCATCACGGCGACGTAGACCACCGAGAATACTGCATCAAGAACCACTGTCAGAGCTGTGCTCGTCATGAATTCCCGAATCTGGCCCATCATGCTGAATTTGTAAACCAGGTCTCCGACGCGCCGATTGTCAAAGTAATTCTGGGGCAGCCGGAGCAAGTGGTCGATTACCTCTGCACTCAATTTAAC
Source organism: Microcoleus sp. A6-C6 (assembly GCF_036705955.1). Classification (NCBI taxonomy): domain Bacteria; kingdom Bacillati; phylum Cyanobacteriota; class Cyanophyceae; order Oscillatoriales; family Microcoleaceae; genus Microcoleus; species Microcoleus sp. A6-C6. The sequence goes on from NZ_JAUBVR010000066.1 coordinate 6,515, forward strand.
GTCGATGCGGTTTGAGGTGTCTATAAACAAGAAGGTACGCAAACCGTTTAGCAGTCCTTCAAACAGGGCAACACCTAACAAAAACGCCCCCAAAATATCCAGGGTGTCAATGCTGCGCTGACCTAATACTTTATCAATAATTACTTGGCTGATTAATGGGTTTGCCAGACCGAATAGCTGCACGAAAAATGAGGCGAGCAATACCTCAAAAAACACTGTCTTGTGTTCCATCAGCGCCGGCACAAACCACCAGAAGCTGAACTGCTCTTTTTGTTCGACTTGCGGAGCTTGCAGTAGCAGGACTTCTCCTGATTCTCCCCAGATTTCTTTAAACTGAGGTACTCGCTTCCGCATCAGCCCTTTTTCGGCTGTCGCTATCACCAATTCTTGCTCGGTAATGCTGTAAATAATGGCAAAGCTATTTTCCCATTTAATCATTACCGGGGCTTTGATGCGGTTGATGGCTTCTGCGGGAACTTGCGCCAATTGGGGCGTTAGGCCGATGCTTTGGGCGATCGCACCGCAGGCTTGGATACTGATAGAACCCGCAGTTTTTAACTGATTTTCGAGAACTTTGCGGATAATATCTCGCCGAAATTTTAGGCCGAAATACTTGCTCAACATCTGGAAGCAAGCTAGGGGCGCGTCAATCTGCCCTTTGCCCCGGAAAATTGGGTATCTCGCCGCATCCTTTGGTTGGTTGTCTCCGGGTTCTGGGGGACGCTCTGGGGCGATCGTAATGTCGAGCAATTTTCCACCAGGTGGCTTCTCGCCAAAGCCTGCTATCTCTGTCTCGGCATCTAATACGCTTGATGGGTCTGGTTGAGATTCTGGGGGTTCGCGGAAGCCAATTAAGCGAGCGCCCGCGCGGCCTTCTACTTTTAACGATTTGGCTGCATTTTCCATAGAGAAGCGGCTGCCGGTGGGAAACTCGCCCAAAACGCCGCTGCTGACGAGCCAAATTCGATCGGCATCTAGCTCTTGTGCGAGATCCTGAGTTTTTTTGTTACCGCTTGGCACGTTGACAACCGTCGCGTCTTGCCAAGCGTGCATAGTCAGTTCCTTGAGATTAGAAGTACCATCGGCTTGGCGCTGCAATTCCAGACTCAACAGTTCAAATACTTCGCTCAAGGAACAGTGATCGCGAAAAGCTTCTCCAAATGTCGGCTGTTTTTCCAGTACACTCAAGAAATCTTCGGCAGGTATGACGATCGCGACGACATCCGTAGAGGCGATCGCAGTTTCGCAGGGAACACCCCTGAGCAAGCCAGCCCAGCCCACAATTTCCTTTGACTGCACCAATCGTAAACTCACGTGGCGCTGCGAGCGCTGGTCAAAGCCCAACAGCCGGGCCTGTCCTTGATAGATAATTGCCACCTGAGTCGGCATTTTTTCGCGTTCAAACAGGGGTTGCCCCGTCCGGTAGCCAAGGAGCTGGCATTTAGCCACCAAGGCCGTGAGAGCAGTCTCTGAGAGACGGTCAAAGGGAGGTGTTTGAGCTAAGAAATCCTGAATTTGGGAGAGGGAAACAGCGGAAGAAGTCATGATATTGAAGACACAGAAGAGAGGGGCTGTAGCGGGCCTATTTGCGATATTTGTTCGGCGAGCCAGCTTTCAAAGAGTTCGTTAATCAAGTGCAGCCGCATCGATTCATCGAGCTGGGCTGGCATGAACTTTTCTAGTCGAATAATTACCATCCATTCTGCCAGAGGACGCGGCGTCCAGAGTTGATTTGGCTGGCTGACTGATAAAAGTTTACTGATTGCTGGGTGAGGCTGACTCAGGGGTACTGGGCCCAACAAGCCGCCAGACTTGGATTCGGGGCCTTCCGAGAAGTCGCGTGCCACTTCGGCAAAGCTTTGTTCCCCTTCCAGGATGCGAAAGTAAAGTTCGTTTGCCAGTGCTGGGTTTTTGGTGCGCACCAGGGAATAGACTACGTGGTCTAGGCTGGCTTTGCGGGTTAAAAAATAATTATCTACTTTAGGTCTCCAAGTCTCTTGCTTGAATTTTTCGATCAGCAAGGGCCTGACGGCCATCTCTTGAAGTTCTTCTTCCGTCATATTTTGACTGCGCAGCCAAGCTTCTTTGGCTTCAGGGGCTGTCAGTTGGTGCTGTGCCAGAAAGTTCTCGACGGCGGAGTGGCCTTCTTCGTCGCTGCAACTAAAGGATGCGATCGCTTGGTCGATGATTACACCCCGTAAGAATTGGGGCATCAACTGGTAACGCTTCAGGAGCGATGGCATATCCTGAGCTTGCAGTAATTTATCGCCTATTTGAAAAAGTCCTGTCATTTTTTAATCTCCAACTGACTTGCGCTTCCCCTTTTAATTTAGGTGTGGCAGGAAAAGAGCGACAACCACTAACCCGTCGATTCCCCGATGATAGCAGAGCCTCAAGAAAGCTAGCGCTATTGCTGTCTATTTCTTGACGCTTTGCATCCTGACGGGGTTCCTTTCAAATAGTTGGCCTATCTGATGGGAGTAAGCGCGGCTGTCGAGAATTTTGGGATTTGCCAGCATTGTTTGCTGGACTCGATCCCGATAGCGCCGGCGCAGTTCTGGATTGGTTCCCAGTGCTGTACTCAGTTCTATATAAGAGTTCTCGCTGTTTGCTACCAGTTCCGGAAGTTGTAATTCTTCGAGGACTGCTGCGACGCGCGAATCGCGAGTTTCTTGCCCTTTTCTTGCCACTACAGGCAACCCCACTAACAGCGGTTCTACTAAGGAGCCGACATCGCTGTATGGATAGGAGTCTAAGTATATATCAGCCAATTCCAGACATTTTATGCAATCTGCGCGATTTGGTAGCGCCCGTATCACAACTAACTGCTTTTTGTCAATCCCAAATTCCCCGAAAGTCGATCGAATTTGGTGATAAAAAGGCACCGTCGGATAGTTTTCGGCGCGGGAGCGAAAGGGATACAAAACTAAAATAGAATTCGGTACGGCGGCAATAATTTTTGCCCAAGTTTCTCGCAATTCTGGGATAATTGTCCAAGCCCGAGCACAGGAGATGAACACTACAGATTCATCGGTGGCTCCCCAACTGCTGCGAGTCGGTTCAACTGTGGCAGGTGCTAACTCTACAGTAGGATAGCTGAAACAAACTCCCGAACCTTCTAAAGTAATTAATTGTTCGCGATACTCTGCTGCTGCGCCTGCGGGCAATGTCAAATCTCCGACAATCAAATAATCGATATTGCGGGCTGCGGTGGTGGCGGGATTTGATGCAGCGGTAGCCATTTGCGCGCGCGCCAGTCGGTGCAAGCACAGCAGCGCGGTTGGTTGAGATGTGTCGGCGATATTAGTGCAAATTAGCAGAATATCTAAATCGTGCGATCGAACTTCTTGCACTTGCTCTTGCAAATCTGCCGGCAATTGCACCAGTTGGTCAGCGCAACTTTCGCAATATTTCGCCAGTCGCTCATCTTCTACCTGGAAATAATACACGATAACTTCAAATTTGTCTCTTTCTAAATATTCAAAAGCTGGAATTGCAGCAAAAGTCTCTAATTCAGCACTAATTTTATCGAGTAAAAAGCCGACTCTAATCTTAGTTCCTTCAGGTTTTTTATCAGCAAAATTCCAGTCTATTTTAGAGCCGATATTTTTTAAGTGAAATTCCAGAATATCAGCTCGCTGGTTCAATACATTGAGCAAATTTGCATCGTTCAAATACAAAAATTTGAAGCTAACACTCTTGGCAATAAATGCCGCTACATAACACCAAACTTCTGCATCGGGAAAACGGGCGATATTCGCAGCAACATACTCGATTAAATCCTCGAAATATTCAGAATACTTTTCAACCTCTCCCGTTTGTTGAAAACAAGTCGGAGATTGAAATAGGAATTTCAGAAAATCATCAAAAAACCACTGGGGAATCGCTGAATTTTTATACTCTAACGGCAACTGATAAGCCTCGCGGTACAGCATTGCTGCCAGAGAATATTGAATCTGATCGGCAACTTCCCCTACTTCAGCAAGTTTCGAGCATAACTGCTGGACAAAACTTTGTTCCGACTCCGTTAAAGTTTCATGTTTGAGGTGGCTATCTAGTAGCAATTTATGAGCTTTCCCGGCTGCTTGCGAGTAAGCACTTGCTAATTTTTCGATGGGATAATTCAGCCAATATTCAGCTAGTTGTTGGCGGTGTTGGCGCATTTGCGCCAGAAGAGAATGGTTTGATGGCAATTTTTTGTACTTTTCAACCAGTGCTGACAAGTCAGATATATTAGGCTGGGTTCTCGATGCTAACTTTTGGCGGATTGTCTGTTTAATTTGTTGATTCAGGAAACTGTAATCAGGACTATTTAGTAATTTCTTGTAAAATCTGACGACATCTTTATGATTTTCCCCAGCAGCGAAGTTTTTCCAAGTTTGTTGTTCGGGATGAATCCGCAGTGACGACAGTTTTTCGTCTACAAACCCGATGTGATAATTCCCCATAATCCGCCACCACATATCTAAGTCTACATACTGAGATAATCCTGAATCAAATAATCCTATTTCTGCAAAAACTCTGGCGGCAATTAAGACGGTACTCGGTTCGCCAATTTTGTTAATGGGGTTGTTTAAGCAGTTAGTATCTGCTAGCAATTCTTTTCCAGGCTGAATTGATTTTAGATTTGACCAACTTTTATGCAAGTCTTTGATTGATTTGGAAGCTCTTCGCAAAATTGGGTGAGATTCATCTTCAGCGATGGTGATAGCGCGCGGGGAGAAAACCATGCCAATTTCTGGGTTTTGTTGGGCGACGGCGACCATTTTTTCGATACATTCTGGTGCGAGTAAGTCGTCTTGAAACAGAAATTTGATGTATTCACCTTTGGCTTGCTTGATGCAGAAGTTCCAGTTTTGTGATAAACCGTAGTTGCGGTGCAGGATGATGCGGAAGTCGGCGGATGTTTGGGATTGGAAGGTTTGGGCGATCGCAATTGTGCGGTCTGTGGAGCCGTCGTCGGATATAATCAGTTCTATGTTAGAGTACGTTTGGGCGATCGCGCTTTTGATTGTTTCCTCAATAAATGCTTCTCCGTTGTATGTCGGAATGCAAATGCTCACCAAAGGCTGCCAGCTTCGCAATTCAACTTTTGATTTAATATTGGGCTGCGATGATTGCAAGTCGGCTTGGGGATGAGATTGCTTCGTTCCTCGCAATGACAAGGAATGTCTATACAAGTCACCCTGAATTTTTGCAGAATTTGCTTTGGCTGTGGCTGACAGAGGCAAGTTTTGAAAATTATCGGTAATCTCGGCAATATATTCGAGACGTTTTCTAATTTTACTACCTGTAAATTGCGGATTGAGTAAAGTCTGAATTTCCGCAGCAGCTACCACTCCAATTTGTCGAGCTTCTTGGTAATTATTGAAGACATATCGCATTAACTCAGCAGCGTGTTCAACATCCGGCTTAGCCCAAACATTACCTTTTTTATAAGGCCCGCAATCTTGCTCAATTGGAATTAATTTATACTTAACTAAAAAGCTATTACCGACATTCATAAATTCTGTATTTGATGAATAACCCGTGGCAATTACAGGTTTGCCGTAAAACATCGCCTCAGCCATTGTCAAGCCGAATCCTTCGCAGCGGTGCAGAGATACGTAACAATCGCAATTGTCAAGCAAACCGTTAATTTTATTCTTAGACAAATACCCGTCTAAATGTTTTATATTTGAACAATTGGCTATGGCAGAATTTAATAATGCTAAATCTTGGAGATTTTTGTCTGAGTTGGAAGATTTGAAAACTAATAATACGCGGTCATCTTCGCCAAAAGCTGCTTTAAATGCTTGGATTGTCGCCAAAGGATTTTTGCGCTCAATGCGGCTGCAAAAGTCGAATACAAACAGGAAAATAAATTTATTTTGAGGTAAATTAAGTGCTTCTCTGCTCAGGGAAGGTGCAGGCAAAGAAATACTGGGCATGATTTTGATGACGGGAATTGGCGAGACTTGGGCAATTGCTTCGGCACAAAAATTGCTGTAAGTCCAGATTTCGTGAAAGTAGTTAAATGCTGTCTGCCATCTTGGGGGAAATACGGAAATTTCCCAGGCCCAAAAGCCGATATTATATTTATGCTCAAAATAGCTGGAACCTCTATCTTTGATAAATGTTTCAACTTCATCGGCGTTGACTTGAATTAAATTTACTGGATGGGGATTGTCTGGGCTAAAGTTTTGATATGTGGTGTCTTTTTTACGGTGGGGACTGCGGGTAAAATTGTTGATGACGAAGGGAATATCGGCGGCTTCTGCGGCTCTGATGTTTGCTCTTACTCCTTCTCCTATGCCAAATTCGCCGTTGATGTAGCCGGCGATGTTAAGTCCTAGATTATAGTTCATAGTTTTGAATATATTGAGCAAATTGTGGTGTTAATTTTGGGGAAAGCCGAATTAATTGATCATCTAAATTGCGCTCAATGAGGGTAGAATTGAGACGAAACTATAATTTTGCTCAATATTTGCTAATATATAGCAATCTTTGCAGGATTGGTGAACAAGATTTAATTGAACCGCAGAGGACGCAGAGGACGCAGAGGATGAGAAGAGAGGGAAGAGATAGAGTTGGTCACTGAAAATTTAGTCCTTGACAAATGTGCCGATCGCCATTGTATACTGGCATCGAAATGCTAACCTTCGGCTGGTTGTCGGTCGGCATGGCTTGTTCAGTTTTATTTTACGATAACTAATCAGGAATTTTAGGGAAAGTGATCGATCGCGTCAACCACGACCTCTTCAAGCTGCTACCGCCGGATGCTAAAGTCATTGTCGAAATTGGCTGCGGTACGGGTTCTAGGGGCGAACAGTACAAGCTGATTAATCCCCATTGTCAGTATATTGGCATTGAGTGCGATCGAGAAAAAGCTAAAATTGCAGTCGATCGGCTAAACTGGGTGACGGTAGCCGATCTTGAAGAAATTGCGATCGCAAGTCTCGACATCGCCCCCGGCAGCATCGATTGCTTGATTTTTGGCGACTTGCTACCCTATCTTAAAAACCCCTGGGAGATACTACAGCAGTACAGTGCTTTGCTGAAGCCGGAGGGGCAAGTTTTCGCGACAATTCCCAACGTTCAATACTGGCGGCGCATTGTTAATCTGTTGCGGGGACATTGGGAAAATCCCGACAGCAAGATGCAGCACTGGTTTACCCTTGAAAGTATTAAATCATTATTTGCTCAAGCCGGATTGCAGGTGTACGAATTGCAAGGGCAGGGACACAAAACGGAAAATTTTGCCCAATTCCAGCAATTGCTGTATCCAATGGTGAAGGCCTTAGAGCTCAAATCCAGCGATTTTGCTACGGAAACGGGTGCTGAATATTATATCGTGCGATCGACAAAATCGACCATACCGCCCCGGAGACTGCTGATCCAAACCATTATTATGGCTCCTACAGGGTGCGATCGCGTGCGAGTTTTGGAACCGGACAAATTTAGCGCCACAATTCCCGGTGTCCGCACCGTATCCGCAGTAAAAGCAGCAGAATTAATTCCTCCGTTACCTGGAGAAGAAAAAGTCTTCATCTGGCAGCGGACAATCATGCAATATCCAGGCTACATTCCCAAACTGAAAGAACTACTACAACAAGACTATTTAATAGTAGCCGAAATTGACGACAATCCCATCCGCCGTCGCGAATACGCAGACAATAATTACCTCAGCTATCGCGGCTGTCACTGCGTTCAAACTACAACAGAACCGCTAGCCAAAATTTTGCGACACTACAATCATAATGTTGCCGTATTTCCCAATCAACTAGCTTATCTACCTCCGCCGCGAATCTATCCAGCAGAACATACCGTCACAATATTTTTTGGTGCGCTCAATCGCGAAAATGATTGGCAGCCAATTATGGCGGCACTGAATAGAGTTTTAGTTGCACACAAACACCGGATTCGAGTTAAAGTTATCCACGACCGCCGATTTTTTGAAGCCTTGGAAATACAGCAAAAGGAATTTGAATCATTTTGCAGTTATGAACGATATCAAGAAATAATGTACAGTTGCGATATAGCTTTGCTGCCGCTCGTTGCCAACCCGGTTAACGAAATGAAATCAGATTTGAAATTCATTGAATGTGCGGCGCGGGGAGTTGCGGTTTTGGCAAGTCCAACTGTGTACGAACATTCGATTGTCGAAGGTGAAACCGGATTGATTTACAAACATGAAAAAGAGTTTGAAATCAAGCTAAATTCGCTGATTTCTGACACTTCTATGCGCCAAGAAATAGCCGCGAATGCTTACGAATGGGTGCGCGATAACCGCTTGTTGTGCGGACATTACCGCCAGCGGCGAGATTGGTACTTGCAAATGCGGGATGATTTGCCGCGTTTAAATGCTGAGTTGCGCGATCGGCTGCCTGAGTTATTTACCGACTGAATGCGGTAAAATTTATAGGGCTTATTGTGCAATACGCTTGGGATCGGATAGGACGTACGGTTGAAACCGCTGCTATACAAACGATGTCAGCCGGACGCCGACTGAAGAGAATAACGTAATTTTAACCGTCCAGTCTTCAACCTGCGTCGGCAGGTTTTGTCTGTATAGACGCGGTTTCAACCGCCCGGTATCCTGTTTTATTGTTTAATTTTTTAATTGTTAATCCACACAAATGCGAATCCTATTCACTATTGCTCACTTCTACAATCCCAGTGGCGACGGAAAACACGCTTCCCAGCGGAATGATCCACAACCGCGACTAAATGCTTTAACTGCTTGCGTAACATCGCTGCAAGCTTTGTATGGCAAATCTCAGTGCATGATTGACATTGCTGAATGTGCAACTGTGCCAGTCAATCAAAGTCACAAGCACGAAATTGACATTGTTGTTTGCACTACTCAAGGTTATCACCTGTTGCCTCAATTGCCGGTGCAGCCGAGGTCTTTTATGCACCACGCTACCAAATGCGAACCACTGCTGTTAGGATTTGAGTGTCAAGCTGTTTTGCGATCATGTCTTGACAAATATGATTATTTTTGTTACTTGGAAGATGATTTAGTTCTGCACGATCCGTCGTTTTTTAGTAAATTAAATTGGTTTACGCATCACGGGGGAAATGGAAATTTGTTGCAACCGAATCGCTATGAAGTATCACCTCAAGGGGCTGTTTTTAAAGCATATATTGATGGTGATTTAGTAGCAGGAGCTACTGCTAATTTTCAAAATGTGGAGCAGCAGCCGCAGTTAGTGGGGAAAATTATGGAACAGCCAATCTCTTTTGAGCGGACTTTGAATCCTCATTCTGGCTGCTATTTTTTGAATGCGGAACAGATGGCTCACTGGGCTAAGCAGTCTCATTTTTTGGACAGGGATACTAGCTTTGTTGGCCCGCTGGAAAGTGCGGCGACTTTGGGAATTATGCGGACTTTTAGGGTTTATAAGTCAACTTCTGCTTATGCTAATTTTTTGGAAATTCAACATTTTGGAGTGAGTTTTCTAAAGTTGATTGGTAATAAGGTGCGGATTTCGGAGGAAGGATAATCAGCCTATTCGGGGCGGGCAAGATGCCCACCCCACAAGATAAGACGGTGGTTAAAACCGCGCCTACACAAACGAATTCCGCCTCCACGGAATGAAGAGAAGATAAGACAAGACGGCGGTTGAAACCGCCCGGTTTTCTTCAACCTGCGGAGGCAGGTTTTGTTTGTATAGACGCGGTTTCAACCGCCGGGTTTTCTTCAACCGCACAGTTTTCTACGGATTCAAAACATCGCCGATTTTAACTGTACCGCTGTTGATGATTTTGGCTAAAACTCCGGTTTGTGCGTGACCGAATTCTTGTTGTAGTAAACTGAGTAGGGGAATATCTCGATCGCCCGTTTGTGGATTTACTTCTACGTTGACACAGCGACCAATTCGTGCTGTCACTTCGATCCGCGCCGTACCTAATTGAAACTGTTGTCCGATTAACTCAAATTCCGACCAAGCTGAAACGCCCTCTAGGACAATGTTCGGACGAAATCGGCGCACGTCTATGTTTTGGTGGGCGATGTCGGTTAATTGGTCTAGTGTGGCTTGACTCAGGAGAGAAATATGTACTGGTTGTCGATCGGGATAACGAGTTTCGCCACTGCTGTCACCAACCAACCGCAAAGGCGCAAGCTGCGGGTGTCTCGCTTCTTTTGTCGGTTCAATTGCCGCCAGATATTCGGTAAAAAAGGTGCTGATGCGATCGCGCCCCGCTGCTGTATTTGTTTCTGCTGATAATACTGCAACTCCTTGACGCTGTACTGTTAAAACGGTCGTTTCCGGTTGATAATGGCATTCCAAAGCTGCTAACAGAGGCCAATCGTTTTGAACGGCAAAATATTTTTTGCTCATCCAAGGTGCGTTTTCGGCGGGAATCTGTGCAGCTTCCAGATTATCTGCAAACATTAGCGCAAAAGCGCGATCGCCCTTAATGCCATGTCCTGCTGTTAAAGCAAACTCCGACATTGCTTGCGGTGTCAGGCCTTTAATTGGGTAAGTGAATAACTGTTTTATTGTTGCTAATGTCATCAACTTTTCCTAAGTTACTACAATTTTAACTCTCACTCTTCCCCTTTATTAAGGGGGAAGAGTGAGATCAAAGATGTATCGCAGACATTAATTAAATTGAACCTAAAACCCGATTAAGCTAGCAATTCATAGCGGCGGATATCTGGAGGTGCTACTGCTAAACCGTCTAATTTCTGCACAGCAGCTTGAAGGTGAGTTGAAGCCAGATGTACTTCGAGTAAAGCTGCACTTTCCCACTCTTCAACAAAAGTAAAATCTGTGGGATCGGCTTGATTTTGCAGGAGTTCGTATTTGATGCAGCCTTGTTCTTGGCGAGTTGGCTCCATAATGCTCAGCAGCAGAGATTTAAGTTCTGCTACTTTGTCGGGAAAGGCGACGAGGCGGGCGACTACTCGCAAGGTTGGTGTGGACATAGGAGATAAAGTTAATAGATATGGCGATCGACTTTACCGATTTTTATCGGGCAAACTCAATTAAACAGGATTTTACTTAAAATAACCGAAAGAGGTCGATCGGTCAACAGCCAGCATAATCTTTCCAGGACGCGCTCAAGTCTCAGAAACCCGGTTTCTTTCCAGATTTTTCGTTACCAACCGCAGAAAATCGTAGAAACCGGGTTTCTTGGTATATTCTACCTTCTTCCCTCTTCCCCCCTCCTTCTTCCTCCCATCCGTTAAATCCGTCGAGCGAATCCGTTGCCGAACTTCCCTCTTCCAACTGTCAACTGTCAACTATCAACTGTCAACTGTCAACTGTCAACTGTTCCGCTCAATCTTTGGGATAAAATCGCTTTTTGTCTGTAGAATATTCCCAGGCGATCGCCTCCGGGTCTTTTTCGCGACTCCACTGAGCAAATTCTGGCTTAACTTTCCATTTGCCGATCGTAGTTGCGTGAACTTTGAACCTGCGGGAAAGCTCTGTCTGAGTAAAAGAGATTTTGGGATTTTCTGGAGTTTTGGTTGGAGCAATGGGAAATAAATTGGGTTTTTTCTCTTGTGTTTTTTCCCGATTTGTGGGAGGCTCTTGAACAGCTATTGCGACATTAGGTGTTTCGCTTTGAGTGGCAGTTGGAGCAATTTGAAAATAATACAAAATTCCGCCTTCTTCCGTTACTTGAAAATCGGCGGCAAACTCCAGAGCTCGTTCGTCGAGATATTCTTGAACCTTTGATCCGGGGAGTTTCGCATTCATCGCCAAATCCAACGCCGTAACTCGCCCTTGATTTTCCTTGATCAACTTGTAGAAAACCGAGTCTAAATGAGCGAGTCTGTGTTTTTGCTGCTGCTGGTAGAGCTTGTAAGCCCAAGCAATGCCCGCTGTGGTGGCGATCGCCCAAAACATCGTTCCCGACTCGAAACTGGCAACCGCCGTCAAGCAAATAGGCAAAAGCAGGGTAAGATATCCCCAAATGCTGCCCTTCTGTAGGTTATTGCTGTTTTTGACCATAGTTCCTAAAACAGTTACGTAGTTTAGCTTAGCAGAGCGTGTCTGAAAGCCGCAGGAGTGTTTCGACAGTCGATATATCGATCGGCTAATCGCTGAGGCACTCTACTACAAAATCCCAGAATATACTTTTTTTGCAACCGAGGATTCATGTACTTTTTTCGCAAACAGATTGCCATCCTGTTCATAGTTGTTGCTTGCTGTACGCTGACGATTAGTTGCAGCGGCGAGAACCGAACTGTCCAATGTACCAAATTGATTGAAATTGTCACCAAAGGCAACGCTCTCATCGATCTTAAAAAAGGCACCTACGATGCTGCAACGAGCAAGAACTTAGCTAAAGATTTGAACCAGACAGCTAAAGAAATTGAGGGTTTGCGAATCACAGATGCAACCCTCAAAGAATTTCAGGGGCCGTCGGTTAAATCTTTCCGGGAAATGGGTCAAGGAATCGGCGACATAGGTAAAGCACTTGAGGCAGGAAATCGGGCTTCTACAAGCGTAGAAGGTCGAGAGCAAATCAAAAGAGCTCAAGCGGATATTATCCGAGCCGGACAGCGGGCAAATCAAGCAGCCGTGGAGCAAGACGATTTGACTAGCAAACTAATTAATTATTGTAAGAGCGATCGGTAAGTAGGTCATTGCCAAAAAAACCAGAACATCAATTATAATACCCTGCAAGATGTGATTGTTTTTGGCGATCGCCTACTTAATGACTAATGACTGAGGACTAATGACTAATGACTGAGGACTGAGGACTAATGACTAATGACTAATGACTAATTACCCATTTTCAAATTTAATGATGAATTTCTAGATTCAAAATATAGCAACCGAGTTGTACTTTTTCCGACCACAACTCATATTCTAACCGCAGGTGTTCCGGTTCCGGCTTGCCTGTCAGCGTCAAGTTGCGGGTGAAGTTCCGCAGGCGCAACTGTTCGGGAGTCGCCAGCGATTCGCCCTGAAGCCAATAACGGCTCAGGCCGTACATTCCGCGTTCCCAGCAGTGACGGTAACTGTATTTGCCATTTCCTTGCATGGTCATAACGACTCGATAGGGCGACACTTCTAGCCACAGCAACCGGGGTTTTGTGGTTGTTGGTAAGATAGAAATTTGCTCGGCAGATTCGTCATATTCGTCTACAAATTGGCGATCGAGTATTGCTGGTTCGTGCAACAACAAGTGAAAGCGATCGCGGTCTTTTTGATATAGCGTACCAGCGGTTTCAACAACTGACCACAAAGGTAAATCTGTGGATACCAGCGATAAACTTACAGGCTTGCGGTGATGCGTCAGCATAAATAAAAGTTTAGGAGTTATTGTGGATCGGGCGGTTTGGGATTTGAGATTTTAGAGTTTTGATTTTAGATTTTAGATGATCTGGGCTCCAAATTCCGGAGCTTTTGGTTAAAAACAATGCAAAATCTACAACTCGCAGTCAGACATATAAAAAAATTGTTCAATCCAAAGTCAATTATTCGATCGATAACTGAGATCTAGACATGAAATCTCAGCAGATATACGGACAGTAATTATGAAATTCAGGTAAAATCCGTGCAGTTGGATCTGCTCTCCCCTGTCGCTGATATCAGTTTCAGCAAATAATGGAACTGTATGCACCTGCTCCAAACCCTTATGCCGTCTGTCATTCTCCAATCTAAAATCTCAAATATCAAATCTAAAATGGTATGACTTAGGACTGGGAAAAGGGTAGGATAGCTAACGCCGTCCCATCCTAGTCTATCTCATGCAAGCTGCCATTATAACTACTTCGCTTCAGGGCGAAAATCAAACTTTAAGCATTCAAAAACCTGCTGCGGGCTTGTCGCTGCGAGGCAGGATTCGAGTTCCGGGCGATAAGTCGATTTCTCACCGAGCTTTGATGTTGGGTGCGATCGCCCACGGTGAAACTACAATTGAGGGACTGCTGCTAGGAGAAGACCCCCGCAGCACTGCTAAATGTTTCTCGCTCCTGGGAGCCTCCGTTTCTGAACTCAACGCGGAACTGGTGACAGTCAAGGGTGTCGGAATTGGCGAGTTACAGGAGCCTGTGGAAGTCTTGGACGCGGGTAATTCCGGCACGACGATGCGGTTGATGTTGGGAATTTTAGCGTCTCATCCGGGGCTTTTTTATGCGGTAACGGGTGATAGTTCTTTGCGATCGCGCCCCATGTCGCGCGTCATTAAACCGCTACAACAAATGGGAGCACAAATTTGGGGTAGAAAGGGCAATTCTTTAGCTCCCTTAGCGATACTCGGACAGCAGTTAAAAGGGATTCATTACCATTCGCCGATCGCCTCAGCTCAAGTTAAATCCTGCATTTTACTGGCCGGTTTGATGGCTGAGGGAGAAACTACAGTCACAGAACCCGCGCTCTCACGGGATCACAGCGAGCGGATGTTGCGGGCGTTTGGAGCCAAATTAACCGTCGATCCAGAAACTTGTAGCGTGACAGTCACTGGCGGATCACAACTGCAAGGACAGAAGGTAATTGTACCGGGAGATATTAGTTCGGCGGCCTTTTGGCTAGTGGCTGGGGCGATCGTCCCAGGTTCCGAGCTCGTAGTCGAAAATGTCGGAGTCAACCCAACTCGTACAGGTATTTTGGAAGCTTTGGAGATGATGGGGGCTGACATTGAACTGCAAAATCAGCGAGAGGCGGCTGGCGAACCGGTAGCGGATATCTTGGTTCGCTATTCCAGTGAGTTGCGGGGATGCACCATTGCTGGCGACTTAATTCCCCGACTAATTGACGAAATCCCGATTTTGGCAGTAGCGGCAGCTTTTGCGTCGGGTACTACAATAATTCGAGATGCGGCAGAGTTGCGAGTCAAAGAGAGCGATCGGCTAGCCGTGACTGCGGCGGAACTCAACCGTATGGGAGCCAAAATTACCGAGTTACCCGACGGTTTAGAAATTACCGGGGGAACTCCGTTAACTGGCGCGGATGTTGACAGCTATACTGATCACAGAATAGCGATGAGTTTGGCGATCGCAGCCCTGAACGCCACAGGTATTACTAACATTCATCGGGCCGAAGCCGCTGCCATTTCCTACCCCGATTTTACCGCCACTTTGCAACAAATTTGCCAGTCAAATTGAGAGCGGGAGAGTGAGGGAGAGGGGAAGATTTGGCAAATATTGCCGAGAGCATCTCATCTTTTAAAAAAATGCAAAACTGAGATGCTCCCAATATTCCCTCTTCCTTCTGTCAACTGATAACTGTCAACTGTCAACTGTCAACTGTCAACTGACCAATTAAGAATCTTTGCCTACAACTTGTTCTTTTAAAGAATCAACTTCCGTTAATAACTCTTGGCGAGTAGAAGCCTTGAGGAGATAGCGGTAAACAAACCAACCCGTATATCCCATACCAATCAACTCAAAAACGGGAGCTACCAAAGGGACATCATTAAGAGCCGCTAAAACTCCCAGCATTACCTTAATACTAACACCGCCTGCCAGGATTAAACCAACAGTTACCAGGGGCTTTTGGTATTCAGCAAAAAAACTGGAGGCATAGGCTGGAAGTTCCGACAAAATTGTGAGAACTTGGTCTTTAATATCTTGGAACTGGCCCGTCGGTGTTTCTGTAGTTGTCACTGTAGTCATGACCCCCGCTTCATCGGGCACTAGGTCTACTGTGACCACTTCAGTCATCGTTTGTGTGTCGTCAGAAAAGTTAGCTTGTGTCATTTGATACTTCCTCCGGTGTCAAGTAAAATTGCAGGCTTTGAGTTGCTGCCAGTGTAATTATCCGGCATTTAGCACAGCATTCTGGCAGCCGGGACTAATTGATGAGATTAAGCCAGACTTTCACAAATTGCAAGCAAAACAAACATATCAATTGATTTTAAACAATTACCCTCGCTGCAAAATCGCTCTTTTGACTCATTTTTTTAATTCACTGAGGTCGATTTGATTGGGAGAAGTACGCCCTTGTTCAAAATCGGTGATATTTTTGATCGTGGTTTCGGCGATATTTTGCAAAGCCTCCTGAGTGAAAAAAGCTTGATGTCCGGTAATCAGGACGTTGGGGAAAGTCAGCAAGCGCTGAAATACGTCGTCTTGAATAACGTGATTTGACAAATCCTCAAAAAACAGATCCGTCTCTTGTTCATAAACATCTAAGCCTAGGTAGCCAATTTTACCAGACTTCAGTCCTTTGGTAACAGCTTTAGTGTCAATCAACTGACCGCGGCTGGTATTGATCAACATCATCCCCGGTTTCATTTGCCCGATCGCCCCTGCATTGATCAAATGGTAAGTTTCCGGTAGCAGCGGACAGTGGAGGCTGACAATATCAGAGTTGGCGAATAGTTCTGGGAGTGCGACGTATTCCATCCCCAGGGCTAGGGAATCTGGGTTTTGGTAAACATCGTATCCCAGCAGGCGACACCCGAATCCGTGCAGAATTTGGGCAGTAATTGCGCCAATTCTCCCTGTTCCGACAATTCCCACCGTTTTCCCGTGGAGGTCAAAACCCAACAAGCCATCTAGGGCAAAATTGCCTTCGCGGACGCGGTTGTAGGCGCGGTGGATTTTGCGGTTGAGGGACAAAATCATCGCGACTGCGTGTTCGGCGACGGCGTAGGGAGAATAAGCGGGAACTCGCAGCAGAGTTAAGTCTAAATCGCGGGCTACTGCTAAATCGACGTGATTGAATCCGGCCGATCGCAAAGCCAGCAAGCGCACACCATTTTGGGCGATCGCCCGCAGCGTTTTTGCGTCCAAAGTGTCGTTAACGAACGCGCAGACCGCCGGAAATCCCGCAGTTAACACGCTCGTTTCCAGGTTCAGGCGCGGTTCAAAAAACACCAACTCGTGTTGGCCAGCGTTGGCTGCTTCTAAAAAAGTGCGATCGTAGGATTTCGTGCTGAATACAGCTACCTTCATGATTTTTGCCTGCAAATTCAGTAATAGTTAGCAATTCTTTCCAGATTAACTCTCTTTCCCCACCAAAACTCCCTAACCCCAAAAAACAATTTCCCGGAAAAATTCGGGTTTTCCCAACGAAAGCCTCTATAAAACAATACGGTTCACTTAAGATTGTCATTGCGAGGAACGTTAGCGAAGCGATCCGAAGGAAAGCAATCGCAGTATTTATTTTTCATAATTTTTTACCGCCTGGATAGTCTTAAGTAAACCGTATTGCTCTATAAAAAAAGCTAATTTTTGGCATTACGAATGAAATTTTAATAACTTAAGCAATTGCTCGTTACTTTCGCTCTGCCTGGTAATGCAGATTCGGAGGCTCAGCCTCCTTTGATCTCGCAACTTACAGTCTGATGTTGTAGCACTCTACAAACAAATCACCGATTACCAATCTGGCGGCAAATTATAACTTTCAAGAGTTGATGTATCTTTCATCAACTCTTCAGTTTTTCTGTCAATTTTAATCTCACCATCCGCCAAAATTAACGCCCTTTGGGTTGTTTTTCCGATCCAATTCAAATCGTGGGATGCGATTAAAATTACCTCGACCGGCAATTGCGACAAAACTTTAGCCAAACGCCTGCGCCACGAGGGGTCTAGTCCGTTCGTCGGCTCGTCTAAGATTAAAATTGCAGGGTTTAATGCTAAAATTGCTGCCAAGGCTGCTAACCTTCTTTGACCGCCAGAAAGTTCGTGGGCCGAACGGTTGGCAAATTCGACTAAACCGAATTCGTCTAATAAATCTAAAGCCCGATCGCGCGCTTCCCCAAGCGACACTCCATAATTGCGCGGCCCGAACGTCACATCCTCTAAAATTGTCGGCATAAATAGCTGGTCGTTAGCATCTTGAAAACAAAATCCTATTTGCTTCCGCGCTTGCGATAAAGTCGCCTGTTCCAGCTTTGTTCCCTGCACTCTAATCTCGCCGGATTGAGGCATTTTTAAGCCGATTAAATTTTCGAGTAAGGTGCTTTTCCCAGCCCCTGTTAAACCCATTAAGCCGACTCTTTCTCCGGGTTGCAAATTAAAGGATATTCCCCGCAATACTGGTTTTTGCTGGGGATAGCTAAATACTAGGTTTTGCACTTCGATTGTTGGCGGTGATTTGAGGTTAGTCAATTTTTATTTGCCTCGATTTTAGGATTAAGAGTTTTTAACCGCAGAGGGCGCAGAGAACGCAGAGAGGGGAGGGGATAAGGAAAAAGATAGAGGGATGAATTAATCAATTTCCTATGCCCTATTCCCAATTACTGTAAGAAGCTATTGTTAATCCTGTTGCGGTTAAAATCGCGATTGTCAGCCACAGTCGCTGTTTTGGTGTTGATTGTGATTCGGTGGGCAAACTTCCTTGATAGCCGCGAATCATCATGGCTGCGTGTACTCTTTCTGCGCGATCGAGACTTCGCAAATAAAGCGCTCCGATCATGGAAGCACTGGCGTAGCGCAACCATCCTGCTGTACCGGATAAGCCTCGGAGTTGCGCGGATCTTTTCATGCGGTTGACTTCGGACAGCAAGATTTCTAAGTATTGTCCCGCTAAAAGAACGATCTCTTGCAAACCTGCTGGTAGGGGTAATCCTTTGAGGGCGATTCCGAAACTGTGGGGCGGCAAAGTTAGCAGAAAACTGTTCATAATTAGCAGGCAAATTAGGGAACGCAGCAACAGAAAACTGGCACGTTCCCAACCTTGCGGCAATACTAACAATGACAGAAAAATTAATTCTGCTCCCAACAGTTGTACTAGGGTTCGCAGCGGTGCTCTGAGCGAAAATGACCACACAAGTGCGATCGCCCCATAGATCCCCAGCCACAGCCAAGCGCCAGTCTTCATAAAACCAATGCCGATTACAATTATCAGAGATAACCGCAATCGAAAAGGTATCGAGAGTTTAAGCATCTTTCGGTTTTACCAATTGAGCAATACCAAAGGCTGCACCGAAGCAGAGGGCAGATCCCACAACTCCAGCAATGCTAGTAGCGATCGGCTGTTCTTCTAATCCTTTAACTGTGTAACCTGCTAAAGGAGTAGGATTTTCGATCGCCACAGCTTCTTTATCTTTAAAACCGTATTTTTCGGCTACAGCCTCTAACCCATCGGGCCAACTTGAAGCGAACAGCGAAAGCAAGCCGGAAATCAATAAAACCCCTACTACTGGCGCTACCCATTTCTGCAATTGTGGCTGTTCTCCTGGTAATAAATCCGGCCGAACTTTGACGAGATAAGTTAAAACTCCGCCTGTAATTATCCCTTCGCCAATGCCAATTAAAATATGTACGCCTACCATTGCGGGTAATGCGATATTCAGCGGTACTGTACCAGAAATTGCCAGTTCGATCGCCACACAAATAGAAGCAGCAACGACGCTGAGGGCGGCGGCAATACCCGCAGCTATCGGCAAGCGATTTCTGGAACCTCCCAAGAGTTGCTGCAACGGCTGCAACAGCCACCAGCCAACCCAAATGCCAACGAGCCCCATGTTAAAAATATTCGCACCCAAGGCGGTGATGCCCCCGTCGGCAAACAAGACGCTTTGAATGATAAAAACGGTGCTCATCGCCAAAGTTGCCGCCCAAGGGCTCCCCAAAACCACGGATGCCAGCGCCCCTCCCAACAAGTGTCCGCTGGTACCGCCGGCTACGGGAAAGTTGATCATCTGGGCTGCAAATATGAAAGCTGTAGTTAAGCCCATGATTGGGGCTTGCCGCGATCCCAGACTGGTGCGGGTTCGACTTAGGGCAACTGCAATTACTGCTGCACTTGCTATGCCGGTGGCAATGGCTACGGGCGGTGACAGAAAACCATCAGGTATGTGCATCGATCTATCCCAAACAAGAGAACTCCCAGCCCTTTAGCCAACTATTTTTTACAAAACTTTACAATGCCCTCTGGGGGGATTTGCGATCGCCCGTGGGGGGATTTGCGATCGCCTATGGGGGCAATTCGTGGCGGGCGATCGCTTATGTGACAAGGATTCCGGCTGTGAAGTCAGAATCTTCACTCCTTGGCGATCGGAGATTAAATAATTGTTAAAAATTAATCGAATTTTGTGCCTACAGCCCGCACTTTCCAGCTTTTTGATAAAAAATATCAATAATTTTGTAAATTTCAACTGCGGAATCTCACGCTATGACAAAAATCTTAAAAAATTATAAAATTCTCAACAAAGGTCAATATTTAGTTTTATCCTAATCTTTTTGAGAATTAGTAGTATTAGTCGCTTAAAAATAAAAGTAGCAAAATTGGCTGTAAGTTAGTAAAGGCAAGAGTTTTTAGTGTTGTCAAAACTAAAAATCTAGATATTATTGCTGTAAATCTGTCGGAAGCAGTGTTTTTGCGGATGTCGCGTGAAAGTGCGATTTCCTACGGGATAGCTACGCTTCACGGCTTTTTTCACACGGGTGTATTCTCAAGAACATCAAAAAACTAATGCAATTATTCTCAAATAATTTCCCAAACAACCTACAGGAGGTTTGCCAGTGGTGCAACACTCAACGCCAGACTCAACTACCGATTTAGTTCCATCTGAATTTCCCAGACAGTTAGATATTGCTCAAGTTTCTGTCTACGGACTTAGCTTTTTATCCGCTGGTTTATTCCTGTTTTTACCTTATAGTTAACCTATTGCATCCGAGCTCTTGGCAGCGGTGGATGGGAGCAATTCACGGCAGGGGTGCAATGTCAGCATTAATCGTGATGGTTTATACGGGACATCTCGCATTTCCCTTGCTACGAGGTGCCGGTAAAATCTTGCCACAAATGCGTACTTTAGCCTTGATTAACTCTTTTGAGTTTTTTTGCCATACGGGCAACTGGGCTGATATGCGTTACCCCTTTAGATATTGAAAAAAACCACTAAGAGCCTAAATTCCACTCAATCAAAAAATATGATATCCTAAACATTGCGCTTTATTGCAATCTACATCAAAACCGACAAATGAAAGAACTTGACGATAAAAAAACCCAAGAACTGCTAGTCACCATCATGGAATGGGAACTAGCAGGGGTTGTACGCTACACCCACTATTCACTCATGGTGACAGGCCCCAACCGCATCCCCATCGTGCAGTTTTTTAAAGCACAAGCAACTGAATCCTTGCTCCACGCGCAACAAGCCGGAGAAATTCTGACAGGTTTAGAAGGGCATCCCAGCCAGAAAATCGCTCCGATTGAAGAAACCTACAAACACTCGGTAAAAGACCTTTTGGAAGAAAGTTTAAATCACGAGAAAAAAGCGCTCAAAAAATATAAGTCTTTACTTGAAGTAGTGACAGACTCCAGCGTTTATCTGGAAGAATACGCCCGTACCCTAATCGGTCAAGAAGAATTGCACCAAGTAGAACTGAAGAAAATGCTGCGCGATTTTAGTTAAGCAAGGCAATAGTCCGCAGTCCTTAGTCCTTAGTCCTTAGTTATTAGTCCTTAGTTACTCCACAACCGTCTGAAGAGAACCTCCTTCTTTTTTTCCCTTCCTTCGCGACAAGAGCGCTCACGCGCGGCTTCGCCTAAAGCGTCTTGGCGGTTCAATAATCTTAAATTATGTCCGTGGCAAAACAAAAAATACTAAGGACTAAAGACTAAGGACAAATTAGCAATTATTTAAAAATGAATTTTAGTGAAGCCGTACCGACTTTTGTAATTACCCTCCGCGAAGGCGTTGAAGCTGCCTTAGTCGTGGGAATTGTCCTAGCTTGCCTCAAAAAAGCCGAGCAAAGTCACCTTAATTCTTGGGTTTATGCAGGTGTCGGAGCGGGAATTGCTGCCAGCGCTTTCGTTGGAGTATTGTTTAATGGATTGCTAGCAGCCCTATCAACATCTAATCAGCCTTACGCACCAGTAATTAAACAGCTATTAGAGGGTGTGTTGGGAATTGTGGCGATCGCCATGCTAAGCTGGATGCTAATTTGGATGACTCAGCAAGCGCGCTTTCTCAAAGCTGAAGTTGAAGGGGCGGTTACAGTAGCTTTGACAGAAAATACCAATGCTGGTTGGGGTGTATTTGGCTTAATTTTCATTGCGGTACTGCGCGAAGGTTTTGAAACAGTTTTGTTTGTCAGCGCTCAATTTCAACAGGGTTTGAGTCCGGCTTTAGGCGCTTTGGGCGGTTTGACTGGGGCGACAATCATTGGGGCGCTGCTGTTCAAGTGGGGAGTCAAGATTGATATCCGCCTGTTTTTCAAGTTTATGGGGATTTTGTTGCTGTTAATTGTCGCGGGTTTGGCGGTATCTGCACTCAAGCATTTTGACCAAGCTGCTGCTATTTTGTCGCAGATGGATAGCAAGTATGCAGCGATTTGTGTTTTTTACGATCGCACCGCAGCACTTCACTCTTGTATTTTAGGCCCGATGGTGTGGAATGCAGCAGGAGTTTTGTCCGATCGGCAATTTCCCGGAGTCATTCTCAAAGCACTATTTGGATACAGAGACCTCATCTATCTTTTGCAAGCTGTTGGTTATACAATATTCTTAGTAGCGATCGGCAGTCTTTACTTCCAAAAATTAGACTCTAAGCCGACGGTTCCGAGCAAAAATACTCCGTCTCCGCAAGAGCCAACTAGCTAGTTATCGGTAGTTACGCGGTTTTTATCCGTTGTTTAACTAATGATGAGGGCGATTAAAAAGATAGCCCCACTTCCAAAAAATCGGCTTAATTTTTCCAGGTTGGGGGATTGACTACTAGACTTTTTTATGATACCATCTGATAATGGGAATGTAATTTATTTTTGTCATAATAAGTCACACTCCCACTATTAAATTATACATTCAATAGACCTCAAAAGCAAGCCCTAGGCCTAGAATTTTTTTTTTCCACTAAACTTAACAAATTTTAAGAAATAAAAGTTAAAGATTAACATGAGTCTTCAAGAAGCGGACTAATGTTAGGGCAAGTCTGTGAAGTAAGAGCACCCAGAAGAAAGCTAAGGCTGGCGATCGGCAAAAATCTGGTTCCAGCAAAATTTATGGCGAACAGTTTTATGATAAGTGCCCCCTAGGGCTTATAATTACTACAAGAATATTTACAGAAAGCGGAAGTTCTTAATGAACCTAATAATCTTTAATGAAGCTTAAGATTAAAAAAATGTTGGTTAAAGTTACCTGGAACCCCCAGAAGGCTGTAGCCTCTGCCATCTGGTTAGCGGTGAGATAAATAATGATGCCCCGTATACTTGTTATTGATGATGACGCGGCGATCGCCGAAATCGTAGCCGTTAACCTAGAAATGGCTGGCTACGAAGTCACCCAGGCAGAAGACGGCATCAAAGGTCAGGCACTAGCAATACAAATGCTACCCGACCTGATCATGCTAGACCTGATGCTGCCTAGAGTAGACGGATTCACAGTATGTCAGCGGTTGCGGCGCGACGATCGCACATCCGACATACCCGTATTGATGTTGACAGCCTTAAGTCAAACCCAAGATAAAGTAGAAGGATTCAACTCCGGTGCCGACGATTACCTGACCAAACCCTTTGAACTAGAAGAGATGCTGGCGCGAGTGCGAGCCTTGCTTCGGCGCACAGACCGCATCCCCCAAGCAGCCAAACACTCCGAAATCCTAAATTACGGCCCACTGACCCTTGTCCCCGAAAGATTTGAAGCTGTTTGGTACGTTCGCACCGTCAAACTGACTCACCTAGAGTTCGAGTTGCTACACTGCTTACTCCAGCGCCACGGTCAGACAGTCTCTCCCAGCGAAATTCTCAAAGAAGTGTGGGGTTACGACCCCGACGACGACATCGAAACCATTCGCGTACACATCAGACACCTGAGAACCAAGATGGAACCCGATCCCCGCCATCCTCGGTACATCAAAACTGTATACGGGGCGGGCTATTGCCTGGAGTTGCCCAACAACGAGCAAGTAGCCGAGGAAAGCAGAGCATCGGAAAGCAAATCATCTGCTTGAACTAGCGTATTCGATGCCATAAGCAGTTAAAAATCTAACTAGAAAAGCCTGAGAGCGTTTGCTCTCAGGCTTTGTTATTTCGAGTTTGAGATGAATATGCCAACAAGTAGCCATTAACTCTCTTGATTCAGAAAAAAATAATCCCGCACCCCTTCTAGCCCCACTTTACTCAAAGCTTGCCCAGAAGAAAGTACCGGATTTCTTGTGCCACCTTGTCTTTTCCGAGAGGATTAGATAGCTACTTAAACAATACTCTAGCCTTACTAAGACTATTTATCAATAAAATTTTAAATTTTAATCTAAATGCTCTTTCTTATAACGCCAAGCAAACTTCCGATTAAGCCCAAAAAGCAGTCATAGACTGAGTTTTACGATATTTTAGGCTGCTTTGTTACATATCTTAACTAAAATAAGTGAAAACTTTATCAAATAGCCCTTGACGAAACTTCTAAAATTGTTGATTATTTATATCAATAAGCTGCAAGTGCTTAAAACTCAACTGACATCCTTCACAAGAGGTAAATCGCCGTGACAAGCATGGCCAAAAAATCCTTCCCAGCCGAAGCAGAAACCTTTCCCTGGTGGGCAGGCAACGCTCGCTTAATCAACCTTTCCGGTCGTTTGCTCGGCGCCCACGTCGCCCAGGCCGGCCTCATCGTCTTCTGGGCGGGAGCTTATACCCTATTTGAGCTTTCCCGTTTCAACCCAGAATTGCCCATGTACGAACAAGGCTTAATCCTGTTGCCCAACCTAGCCCGACTAGGCTTTGGTGTCGGTGCGGGAGGCAAAATTGTCGATACTTATCCGTACTTTCAGATTGGTGTAATTCACCTAATTAGCTCAGCCTTTCTCGGCTTCGGCGGCATCTTTCATTCCCTCAAAGGGCCCGCCACCCTCGAAGAAAAAACTCCTTTCTTCGGCTACAGATGGGAAGACGCAGACAAAATGACCACCATCTTGGGCATCCACCTAGTTTTGTTAGGTGTTGGTGCTTTCTTGTTGGTGGCCAAAGCTATGTATTTCGGTGGTTTGTATGATACCACGATCGGGCAAGTGCGGGTAATTTCGGATCCCACTTTCAATCCCGCCGTGATTTTCGGCTACCTGTTCGGTGCAGGTGGCACGCACTGGCTCGCCTCTGTTGACAATCTCGAAGATGTTGTCGGCGGACATATGTGGGTAGGACTCCTCTGCATAGCCGGCGGCCTCTGGCACATTCGCACTCAACCTTTTGCTTGGGCAAAACGCCTCTTCATCTGGTCGGGAGAAGCTTACCTCTCCTACAGTCTCGGTGCCTTAGCCTTAATGGGTTTCATCGCAGCCTACTTTGTTTCAGTCAATACCATCGCTTACCCAGAGGAATTCTACGGGCCAACCTTAAAAATTGGCTTCGAGCAGTTCCCCTACTTTCACAGCGAAGGAATGCTGACCTCCCGCGTCTGGTTGGCTAACACTCACTTCTGGCTCGCCTTCTTCGTTCTGCAAGGACATTTCTGGCACGCTTTGCGATCGGCAGGATTTGATTTCCGCAAAGGCAAAGTCGTGCAAGCAATGCGCGAAGATATCCAGCCTGGAGGGAATAAAGTTGCAGCCAGTCCAGCAAATTAACCGCATCAGGAGGAAAGCAAAAATGCAAGCAATAGCAGATCAGAATTTAATTCCAGAGCCGGAAAAGTCAGAAAACGAGTACGGTTGGTGGGCAGGCAACGCCCGTTTCATCAATTTTTCAGGACGAATTTTGGGGGCTCACGTCGCTCACGCGGGCTTGATTGTATTCTGGGCCGGAGCGATGACTCTGTTTGAACTTTCAAACTTTAACCCAGAGTTGCCGATGTACAACCAAGGTTTAATCCTGCTGCCGCATTTGGCAAGTTTGGGTTTGGGAGTAGGAGCAGGCGGTCAAATTGTTGATACCTATCCCTATTTTGCGATCGGAGTTGTGCATCTAATTAGTTCCGCAGTTCTCGGTGCCGGCGGTATTTACCATTCCTTGCTCGGCCCGAAAGTATTGCCACAAAACAAAACATTCTTTGGTTCCTTCGGCTACGACTGGGAAGACAAAGACAAAATGACAACCATCATCGGCATTCACCTATTACTCTTAGGTGCAGGTGCTTGGTTGTTTGTCGCAAAAGCCTTATTTTGGGGCGGTCTTTACGATCCCCACGTTGCCGACGTGCGGATAATTAGCGAACCAACCCTCAATCCCGCCCGCATTTTCAGCTACCTTTTACCAGTGCGCGGCCCGGAAGGAATGGCAGCAGTTGACAACTTAGAAGATGTTGTCGGCGGTCACATTTATGTTGGCTTGCTCTGCATTATTGGCGGTTTCTGGCATATCTTCACCAAGCCTTTTGCGTGGGCGCAGCGAGTGCTATTTTGGTCGGGAGAAGCTTACCTTTCTTACAGTTTGGGCGCTCTGGCTTATATGGGCTTTTTGGCCGCCTACTTTGTGACTGTAAATGACACTGTTTATCCAGAGGTTTTCTACGGCCCGGTGGGTTTGAGTGGCACGGATGCAGCGGTTGTTTCTTCGCGGACTTGGCTGGCAACAAGCCACTTTGTGTTATCGATTTTGGCGCTTTCCGGCCATATTTGGCACGCGCTGCGCGTTCGCTCGAAAGCAGTGGGATTTGATTTTCGATCTGGCGAATTTGTAACTGCAACTGCTAGCAAGGTTGAAAAATTCCCTCAGATGCAAGCTCAACCTGCGGCGGCAACAGTAGTTAGTTTTTCCGATGTGACTGTAACTTTTTTGCGGAATTTGCCGATTTACCGCAAGGGATTGTCTCCCATAGTCAGGGGATTAGAAGTTAGCTTGGCTCACGGCTATTTCCTGGTAGGAGCTTTTGCAGTATTGCTGCCTTTACAAGAAAAAGGTTTAGCACCGCTGGCCGGGTTGCTGGCAACTCTGGCATTGGTGTTGATTTTGGCGATCGCCCTCTCGGTTTACGAGAACCGGAACGTTGAAGCAGGTAAAGTTTTGTACTGGCATAAAACGTCGGAAGATTGGAGTTTGTTCCGGGGCGGTTTTGTGATGGGCGGTACTAGCGGAGCTTTCCTCGCCTATTTGCTGCTAGACAACTTTGCTGGCATTGATGCAATTTTCCGGGGTGTTATCAACTGAAATAAAAACGGTTAGTAGTGCGGACTTAAGTCCGCTCCGAGCGTGCGGACTTCAGTCCGCACTACTAACGAACTAATCTCATCTCAAGTTCAATTTATTTCAAGCCAAATAACTACAACAAGGAAACAAAAAACAATGCAAACCTACGACAATCCCAAAGTTAAATATGACTGGTGGGCAGGCAATGCCCGGTTCGCCAATCTTTCGGGATATTTCATTTCCGCTCACCAAAAAACGAGAGGGAAGCCCCTGGCTTTAGACATGAGGAGGAACTCGGTAGCGGTTTCAACCGCCTTCAAT
>NZ_JAUBVR010000067.1:0-33276 GCF_036705955.1 Microcoleus sp. A6-C6
ATGGGTGTTGAAGGCAGTGACTTAGCAACCATCGATTTAGAAATTGACGGTTCAAAAGATAAGTCGAATTTTCCTGTTAGCAGTTTTCCCGTTTTAAAAAATGTCTGACGAGCGAAATAAACAGCGCTATTGTATAGCTTGCCCGATTGCCGACAGAGATACTGCAACACTGCTTCAACTTCTTTGGTGGGAGCCAGCAATACCTGTTGTACTCCCATTGCTTTTTTGATTTTAGCCACCCCTTTTTCCTAAAAAATTAATTGATTTATTTAGTTTAGAGGAATATTGTGGACAAGTCAAGTTACGACAACACAATTTTATTTAGTAGTGAAGTCGTTAAGAAATATATAGAATATCCACACCATTGTGCTAACTAAGAAAGACACGGGGACTGAAGTCCCCCGCGTCGCTTTCCTCTCAGGACTAAAGTCGCGCTCGTTTCCCGCTTCCCGTATTATTTTTATGAGAGCGTTTTCAATAAAAAACCGCCACCTACTAGAATTTATCTCTAAGTAGATGGCAGGTTGCAGTTTATATTGTGACATTTATTACGAAAAAAATCTCCTACGGAGTATCAATAAAAAGTGCAGTTGCCTGATCAACCTGACCAACTATAAATCCCAGAAAATCAGATCGACAGGGGCGATGTCAAACCAGCCTCGAAATAAGAAATAAGTCTGTTGCGGAACGAGCTTTCTGGCAATGCGATTAAAATTCTTGTTGTAGCTGAGTGTCAGCGCTGGGCCCCATAAAATCGTACCGTCCGCTGCCTCTGCGGGGAGCGCGATCTCCTCTTTGTTGAGTTTGCGCTGACAACATATATTGAGCGGTGGAAGTTTCTAGCTGTTCGACTGGGGATTCTATGGATAGAGCGCAGGTAGCACTCAAGCTAAGGCCCAACAGACTGAGTAAAGCAATTGCAGTGTAGTTTTTCATGGGTAGTATCCGTGGAGCGTGTCTATTTAGAGATACGGACTTTCCCCTTGCTAATCAGGATTGATTTCCCTGAAATTGCCAGACTATCCCAAAAACATGATGCGAGAATTATTTAACTTGTCAAATTGTGTCACCCACAATAAATTTTAGTTGCCTACATTGATAGGTAAAATGTATCTCCAGCCTGGAACAGACAAAACCGCCAAATATCGCAAGAGTAAATCCCTTGATAGATGGCGGTTGCAGCTCGATCTGCTATTATTTTTAACACACAAAAAATATCCTAATAACTGTCAACAAGAAGTGTAGTTGCCAGATGAACGTGACCAACTAGAATCCCAGAAAATCAGAGCGACACGGGCGGGCGAAACCCACTCATTTGCAGAACTTCCTTTCGTCCTATGCCATTAAAATGCTGGTATTTGACATACTCCCAATTTTTTGGTAAATATCTGTCTGAGCAAACTCTCTGCGTCCGCTGCCTCTTTCGGGAGAACGATCGCCTTTTTGTGATTGAGTTGGCGCTAAAACAATATAATGAGCGATGGTAATTTCGAGCAGTTCGATTAGAGATTCAACAGCTCTCTGGGCGCTGGCACTAAAGGTAATGCCCAACAGGCTCAGTAAAGCAATTGCAGTGTAGGTGTGCATGGGTAGTATCCGTGTCAGTGTCTATAACCTGATACAGACTTCCCCCCATCCGTCAGGATAAATTTCTGGCAATTTTCGGAACTTTGCAAAAAACCTCACCCCTTCTATGCTACTCCTGTCGCCAGTAGCCAAGCACCAGAAAAATTCAGCCTGCCCCATACCGTCAGAGGCTTTTCGGTTTCGCAACTCTCTAAAAATCTGTCGGTTTCCCAGTCCAAAGTCACGAGTTGCCAAGTTTGATCGGCTAAGGATGCGGGACTTGTCAGCCTCAGTGTCCAGTCTTGTGGGCCCAGACGGCGGAAAATTCCCGAAAATTCGCTCTCGGTATTTGCTGTTTTACTGGGCGGATTTACGTATAAACCGGGTTCAAATACAGAACTTTCCTTGAGAAACGGGGTTTCTCCATAGTTTTTGACTGACAAAGGACATTCGCCGCTGGCGGGATATGCTTGAGGTCGATCGAGATAATAGCGTTGCCAATCGAGCCAGTCCGATCGCTCCCGTGTCAAATTAAATAAAGGAACAACCGCCGCCCTAGCCAAAGCATCTTGCAGCAAAGCCTCCTGCAACACCCTCACCGGCAAATCCCGCGGCTGACATCCCGATTCCGCACACAAAGCCGCCGCCATCCCCGCCGCCTGTCCGATATTCATCACTAAAGGTTGCAAGCGAGTTGCACCGTTGGCGATGTGAGAGACGGAAATATTTTTTTCGCAGACTAGCAATCCGTCTGTACT
The DNA here is from genome assembly GCF_036705955.1 of Microcoleus sp. A6-C6. Classification (NCBI taxonomy): domain Bacteria; kingdom Bacillati; phylum Cyanobacteriota; class Cyanophyceae; order Oscillatoriales; family Microcoleaceae; genus Microcoleus; species Microcoleus sp. A6-C6. The sequence continues at coordinate 2,325 of NZ_JAUBVR010000067.1, forward strand.
CGCAGGAATTAGCGCACTGTAGGGAATTGTAAAGGTCGTTCCAGTCCAGCGGCCGCCCCAGCGGATAGATTTTGGCTGCAAGGGAATGTCACCACTGGGATAATGATGGTCATTGGCGTAGTTGCCGATCGCAATTGTCTCGCAAATTCCCTCACAATCGATCGGCAATTTCGCAACTCTCCCGCCGACAATCGGCAAAATATCTTGTTCTCTGACTGTACTTATTCCTCGCAAACGGCGGCTTTCTCGGTAGTAAGGATGTAAGGCGAAGGATGAAGGAAGAGGGAAGAAGGAAGAAGGAAGAGGGGAGAAGGAAGAAGAAACAAGGGGAGAAGTTTGTGGATTTTCGCTCTGGGAAATGGGGAAAATGTTTTGTGCTAAACCGTAGCGGCGGCCGAGTTGCATTTGAATGCAGCGGGCGAAACTTTGGCTGTGCCAGAGACTTTCTTGGAGGAATTCTTGTCGAGATGTTTCAGATCCAATTAGTCGATCGACTCCTTCACCATAATCATTACCACGAATCGGCCAATTAATCATCAACAATCCCCCCGGCAGTCGGCCGTAATTGAGAAATTGTTCAGGAGTGTAATCTTTCCAAGCATCGGAAAATCGATCGGGATTGTCAACAGGCGGCGCGGGAATTTCTGGCCGGGCCACACCAGCCCCAAAATCCTGCATAATTGCCACCCAAGTCGGAGCTTGCACCGAATAACGCTTTGTGAGATCGTTAGAGGCGATCGGCGCGCTGGGTTCTCCCCACTCAGCTTGGAATTCCCAACCCCAGCGGTGTCCAACCTCCCCTAAAGCCAGCAAATCTCCCAATTCCGTTGCATCCAAAGTGATTTTCGCCGAAACCGTAAAATCTGCAAACCGAACTCCAGAAATGCGATCGCCTTCCCATAGCACATCTTGAGGTTTTTGTCCAGAAATCCACTGCAAGTTCGGTAAACACTTAACCCAATCAGCAAAAATTTCCGCACCGATGCGGGGATCGTAAGTAAAAAAACTGACCCAGCCCCAATCCAAACCTCCCGGCTGTCGCTGCTGGAGTTCCCGGAGAAACGCGCCCCACAAACCAGTTTGAAAAGCTGCTAATTCATTGCCGTCCGGGGCAGAAACACCAGCCGAAGTCAGCATTCCTCCCAGCCAGGGGAATTCGCTCACCAAAATAGTTTTGGCACCGCGGCGGGCTGCTTGCACGGCGGCTGCTGTACCACCGGTGCCGCCACCGACTACCAAAACATCTGCTTTTAAGGTTGGGGACATGGGGAATAGGATTTTAGATTTTAGATTTTAGATTTTAGATTGCCAAAGACTCCTTCAGGTAATACAGGATAGATGTTAGGCATGGGCGTTAGCAAACATATTTTAAGATTGCCTATTTCTCCTCTTCCCTCGAACCTGGGAATCTGTGTCCTCTGTGTCCTCTGTGTCCTCTGCGGTTCATAAAAAAAATTAGTTGTGGGAGACAGATAAAATTAAAAAGCATCGGAAAGTAGGGAACTCGCACAGTAAAGTCCTGCGTCATGTAATTTCCCCGACTATTCACTAATCACCAAGCAATTGAAAATGGAAAAAGGTTTTATTTTGTGGTTCACCGGGCTGAGTGGTTCCGGTAAAACAACTATCAGCAAAGCTCTCGAACCCGAATTGAAGGCTCTAGGCTGCAAAGTTGAAATCTTGGATGGAGATGTCGTTCGCACCAACTTGTCAAAAGGTTTGGGATTTAGCAAGGAAGACCGAGATACTAATATTCGGCGGATTGGATTTGTCGCGAACCTGTTGAGCCGCAATGGAATTGTGGCAATTACGGCAGCGATTAGCCCCTACAGAGCCATTCGTGATGAAATTAGGGCGATCGAGCCAAATTTTGTTGAGGTGTATGTCAAAGCGCCTTTAGAAGTGTGCGAAGCCCGTGATGTCAAGGGGCTGTACGCTAAGGCCAGAGCAGGAGAAATTAAGGGCTTTACGGGCATTGACGATGCTTATGAAGAACCCCTGAATCCTGAGATCATTTGTTACACAGAGCCGGAAAGTATCGAAGACTGTGTTAAACAAATTCTGAGCAAGTTAGAAGAGTTGGGTTACATTTGAGATTGGCGGGGTAGGAACAGGATAGGGGCAAACAGCGATGGTGGTGAAAAGTTCTTCGCGCGGGGTGCAACTTGATAAAAAATCTCAGCCTTCGGCCTCCTTCGCGGACAGGGAAAGGAGAGAAGTTCTCCCCTATCTTCGCAGGAAAGGGTCTGAGGGAGACGTTTTGAGCAAAAGTGGCAAGCTGGGTTATCGGGCAAGTAATGCTGTCAAAAATTTAATTTTCCAAAGTTTAACCGTGTCAGTGCTGGCGGCGGCTGTGGGCTCATCTCCGGCGGCGGCCCAGTTTTTGCCTCCTCCTCCTCCTCCTGCTTCGGGTTCTCCCCTTCCTGTACCGGTACCCGCAGCGCCGGGATTTTCGACATCTCCGGCAAATGCGCCTTCAAGTATACGATCGGAAGTTTACACTTTGGGCGCGGGCGATCGCATTCAAATGGACATCTTCAACGTCCCAGAATACAGCGGCCCCAACGGTCAACACCAAATACAAGCCGACGGTTCCCTGAGTTTGCCGTTAATTGGCAGCCTGGGAGTGGCTGGGATGACCTTAGAACAAGCTTCTAATGCTGTGAAAGATCGATACGGCAAATACCTCAAACGTCCTTGGATTACTCTCAAACTGCTAGCTGCGCGGCCTTTGCAAATTGCGATCGCAGGCGAAATCAATCGCCCCGGAGCCTATACAATATCCTCAGCAGCAGGCCCCGGAGGCACATCAGAGCAAATCGGGACTCAAATGCCCACGATATCGCGAGCTCTGCGACTGGCGGGCGGCATTACCCAGTCAGCAGACGTGCGGCAAATCAAAATCCGCCGCCCCCAGCGCAACGCACCGGAACAAATTATTAGTGTGGATTTGTGGGAATTATTGCAAAACGGCGATTTGCGCGCCGATATGACTTTGCGCGACGGCGATACGATATTTATTCCCACTGTCACTAGCCTCAACCGCCAAGAAGCACCGACTTTAGCAGTAGCTAACATTACCGGCCAAAGCACTCAACCAATTAATATTGCTGTGGTGGGCGAAGTAACTCGCCCCGGTACTTATACTTTGGCAAAAGAGGTGCAAACTAGGGTACAAGAGAATGAAATGGGTGCAGATTCTGGTTTGTTTGCTGCTCAGGAAACTCCCGGCGGGGAAACAGTTTTGCAGCAAACTGTAACTAGGGCTATTAAAATGGCGGGCGGCATTACGCCGGTAGCTGATATCAGACAAATACAAGTTCGTCGCCTGACGCGGGCGGGTACGGAACAAATTATTAATGTGAATTTGTGGCAACTTTTGGAAGCGGGAGATGTATCGCAAGATTTAGCGCTGCAACAGGGAGATACGGTAATTGTTCCCAAAGCCGAAAATCTCAATACACTCGAAGGTGCACAAGTTGCTAATTCTAATTTTTCACCGGATACGATTAAGGTGAGCATTGTGGGAGAAGTCGTGAAACCTGGAGCATTTGCGCTGGGGCCGAACACTTCTTTAAATCAAGCACTGGTAGCAGCGGGAGGTTTTAATAAATCGCGGGCAGAAATGGATTCGGTGGATTTAATTCGCCTCAATCCTAACGGCACTGTTTCACGCCTAACTGTTAAGGTTAATTTTTCGGCAACCGCCAATGAGGAAACTAATCCCAAATTGCAAAATAATGATGTAATTATGGTAAGGCGATCGGGCCGCGCTGCATTCTCGGATAATGTAGGCGGGACTCTCGCTCCTTTCAGCCCGCTATTGGGAATATTCCGATTGTTTAACATTTTTCGGTGATTTGAATAGACTAGCGCTAAGACCTCAGAAACCCGGTTTCTACAAAAAATTTCGGTTTGGTAACGATATATGTAGAAATCAACCGGGTTGATGAAACCACGCCGTACAGACGTTTAAAATGATCAGTTGTAGTAAAAAAAATGAAACCAGATAAAAATTCTCAGTTAGCACTGTTTAATCACAATAAAAAAGCAGCAAAAACGCCAAAAATATCTTCTGTACTTGATCAAGATGATATTTTTTTATACCGGGAACAAAGAGAGGCAGAACCCCTAGGTTTTTGGGAAGTTAGCCGCAGTCGATCGCTCTTAGTGATCGCCGTCGCAGCCGCAGTGACTACCGGGGTTTTTGCCTGGACGCTTAATCAAAAAAGCGAGTACGAAGGACGCTTTCAATTATTAGTAGAACCCGCAGTTACGCAAAACAGTTTAGCAAAAATCTACTCCGGCGAACTAAAACTGCAACCAGGGAATCCCGCGACGCCAGAAAGTCCAGCTTTTGACTACGAATCGCAAATTCAAGTTTTGAAAAGCCCGCAAGTAATGTCGCCAATTATTAAACAGTTGCGGGCTAAATACCCAGAAATAAATTACAACTACCTGTTGAACCAAAAAGCCGATAATTTGCCGTTTGATCAGGAAACCAAGCTGTCAATTAATCGGTTCAAGAATACCAAAATTATCGAAGTTAGATATCGGGATTATGATCCGAAAAAAATTCAGTTTGTTTTGGAAAAAGTTGCACTAGGCTACCGCAACTACAGCGTGCAAGATACCAGAACTCAAATTAGTCAGAGTCTGGATTTTGTGAAATCGCAAATTCCCAACCAGCAAAAGCGCCAACAAGCTCTGCAAAACGAAATTCAAAAATTGCGGCAGCAGTACAATTTCATCGATCCGCAAATTCAAACCCAACAACTCGCACAACAAATCACTCAACTTCAATCGCAACGATTGGACGCTCAAACGCAACTAAATCAGCAGAATTTTCTCTACTCTAACCTGCAAAACCAGCTAGGATTGAACCAAAAACAAGCGCTGATGGCTTCGGCTCTAAGTCAAGCACCTCGCTATCAAGGAATGCTGACTCAATTGCAGCAACTAGAAGGGCAAATTGCGATTAATTCGGCTACGTTTACCGATCAAACTCCGCAAATGCAATTGTTGCGAGAACAGCAGAAAAACCTGATTCCTTTGTTGAAAAAAGAAGCTGAACAGGTTTTAGGAACGGATTTAGGTAAGGTGAATTCCCAAGTGCTGGCTTTTCAAGATCCGGTGCGGATTAAGTTAATCGAAAAGTTTATTGATACCGCTAATTCTATTCAGGTGCTGGGAGTGCGGAATCAAGTTTTGGAACAAGCTACTAAGCAGTTGAATCAATACTCTCAAGGATTCCCGGTGATTTTGCGGCGCTATGGAGATTTGCAGCGGGAGTCGGAGTTGACGAATAATACACTGAATAGTTTGTTGGCAAAACAGCAAACTTTGCAGCTTGAAGCTGTGGGTAAAAAAGAGGTGGCTTGGGAAGTTATTGCTAAGCCGGAAATTCCGCGCTACAAAAATGGCGAGTTGATGGCTGTTGCTCCGATTATGCCTTTGAATTTGGCTTTGGGGGGATTAGTTGGTCTAGTTTTCGGTATGTTGGCGGCGCAGTTGGCGGAACGGTTTAATAATAAAACTGTATTCCAGACTCCAGAGGATGTCAAACATTCGATTCGCCTGCCTTTGTTGGGGGTAATTCCTGCTAGTGATAAAATTTTGAGACTTCCGCCTGCGGAGACAACTACGATTGATGTGGGAAGTTCGCCGGTACCGACGGATGCTTTTCAAGAAGCTTTTCGATCGCTCAATGCTAATATTCGGTTGCTAAACGTTGATACTCCGATCAATTCTTGTGTAATTACGTCTTGTCAAGTGGCTGATGGTAAGTCTACTGTGGCAGTAAATCTGGCGCGGGCGGCGGCTGCAATGGGCCAGCAAGTGCTGTTGGTGGATGCGGATTTACGCAGGCCACAGGTGCACGAAATGCTCGGTTTGCCCAACTGGCAAGGCTTGCACAATGTGATTGCTGAGGATTTGGATGTGCAAGAGGTGATTTTGCGATCGCCCCGCGATGAAAACCTGTTTGTGTTAACATCAGGCCCGGTTCCTCCCGATCCGACAAAGGTGCTTTCTTCCCGAAAAATGCAGCATTTAATGGCTGCTTTGGCAAGTCATTTTGACTTGGTTATTTACGATACTGCACCGCTTTTGGGTTTGGCGGATGCGAATTTGTTGGCGGCTCATACTAACGGATTGATGCTGGTGGTGGGGCTGAATCAAACTGAGCGGGAGGCGCTGTTGTTGGCTTTTGAGGATTTGAAAATGGCGGGGATTCCGCTGTTGGGAATGGTAGCGAATAATGATAAGGGCAGCAGGTATTACTATCAGTCTTACGTGCAGAATTACATTGAGGAAAAGTCGGTTTAGGAGATAGGACGTACGGTTGAAACCGCGTCTACACACACGAAGCAGACGGCGGTTGAAACCGCGTCTACACACCGAAGCAGACGGCGGTTGAAACCGCGTCTACACACACGAAGTCCGCCTCCGCGGACTGAATAAAATAACGTAATAACTGGTTCCCAGGCTAAGAGCGAAAGGAATCGAGATTCTTATGCTCTGCCTCGCTTAGGAAAATGGAAATCGAGGCAGAGCCTCCGGATCTGCGTTACTTTCGCTCTTGGCCTGGTAACGAGTAATAGATGATCAAGGTTCGATCGCCATTCTGCAAAGGTATTCGATCGCAAACATAAACTTTAAAAACAAAATTTCTTAAGATTTGTGATTAATACCTTGCACTATAATGAAAAGTTGAGAGATTTAAACACATCCCGGCACTTACAAGTTAGCAAAACCTAAAAGTATGGCTGGTAAATCCAAATTTTGCAATACATCAATACGACTCCCTATGCTAGCTTAAAAACTAGAATAGAGTTTTGTATTTTTTGAAATGGAGATGAAACAATGGCTATTGCTACTATCAACCCGGCAACGGGAGAAACGCTGAAAACTTTCGAGCCGATCGCCGATGAGGCCATTGAAGCTAAGCTGGAATTAGCACAGCAAGCTTTTAACAAGTACCGCTACCTGCCGTTTGAGCAGCGATCAATCTGGATGCAGAAAGCTGCGGATATCTTGGAGCGCGATCGCGAAATTTACGCCGAAATGATGACGCTGGAAATGGGTAAAACGCTCAAATCGGCGATCGGCGAAATAGAAAAATGCGCCTTAGTTTGCCGCTACTACGCCAAAAATGCCGCTCAATTTATGGCAGACGTACCCGCAACCACCGACGCTAGCAGCAGCTTTGTCCGTTACCAACCGCTGGGGGCTATTTTAGCCGTCATGCCCTGGAATTTCCCATTTTGGCAAGTTTTTCGGTTTGCCGCACCGGCGCTGATGGCGGGCAATGTCGGCTTGCTCAAACACGCTTCCAACGTGCCGCAGTGCGCCTTAAAAATCGAAGAAATTTTCGCGGAAGCTGGCTTTCCCGAAGGAGTTTTTCAAACTTTGTTAGTGGGAGCCGACAAAGTAGCTAAGATAGTTGCGGATGATCGCATCAAAGCAGCAACTCTCACCGGTAGCGAACCAGCGGGGGAAAGTTTGGCTGCAAATGCGGGCAAAAATCTCAAAAAAGTAGTGTTGGAATTGGGAGGAAGCGACCCATTTATTGTAATGTCTAGCGCCGATTTAGAAGCAGCTTTATCAACAGCAGTCACATCGCGGATGCTGAATAACGGCCAATCTTGCATCGCCGCCAAACGCTTTATTTTAGTAGAAGAAATCGCTGACGAATTCATCAAAGGATTTATCGAAAAATTCGAGCAATTAAAAGTAGGAGATCCGATGTTGCCCGAAACCGATATCGGCCCTTTAGCTACCCCAGCAATCCTCAAAGAATTGGACAATCAAGTGCAAACCTGCATCAAATCGGGAGCAAAACTGCTGACAGGCGGCCGGCCATTGTCAGAGAATGCCGGCAATTTCTACTTACCAACTATCCTGTCAGATATTCCTGCGGATGCTGCGGCGCGCCAACAAGAATTTTTCGGCCCGGTAGCCTTAGTATTCCGGGTTGCAAGTATTGATGAGGCGATCGCCCTAGCTAACAGCACATCCTTTGGCTTGGGTGCAGCAGCTTGGACTACAGTAAGAACAGAGAGCGATCGGTTTATTTCCGAACTAGAAGCCGGCGCCGTATTCATTAACGCCTTAGTCAAATCCGACCTCAGACTGCCCTTTGGCGGCATCAAACGCTCCGGTTACGGACGCGAATTGAGCATCCAAGGAATTCACGAATTTGTCAACATCAAAACAGTGTGGGTAAAATAAACAAAATTTGATAAACTGTTCGTCAAAACATAAATTAATCTGCGTCAATCCGCGTTCATCAGCGGTTAAAATTAATTTAGTATTTTGACGAAAAGTTTGTCAAAAATCACCACTACACTTAAATAGGAAAAAAACCGAAATGAACACTGCTGAACTACTCGTAAAATGTTTAGAAAACGAAGGCGTAGAATACGTCTTCGGACTGCCTGGGGAAGAAAATTTAGAAGTTCTAGAAGCCCTAAGAAAATCTTCAATTAAATTTATTACTACTCGCCACGAACAAGGCGCGGCTTTCATGGCAGACGTTTACGGCCGCCTCACCGGCAAAGCCGGCGTTTGCTTATCCACCTTGGGCCCAGGAGCAACTAACTTAATGACAGGAGTTGCTGATGCTAACTTAGACGGCGCTCCTTTAGTAGCAATTACCGGACAAGTCGGCACAGACAGAATGCACATAGAATCGCACCAATATTTAGATTTGGTCGCTATGTTTGCACCAGTTACTAAGTGGAATGCTCAAATTGTTCGCCCCGGTACGACGCCAGAAATTGTCCGCAAAGCCTTTAAAGTTGCTCAAAGCGAAAAGCCGGGAGCAGTTCACATTGACTTGCCAGAAAACATCGCAGCAATGCCTGTGGAAGGAAATCCACTCACCAAAGACAACCGCGAAAAAACTTTTGGCGCTTACCAAAGTTTGAATAAAGCCGCTGTGGCAATTTCTAAGGCAAAAAGTCCTCTGCTTTTAGTGGGAAACGGTACGATTCGCGCTAACGCCAGCGATGCTTTGACAGAATTTGCTACTCGATTAAATATTCCGGTAGCTAATACTTTTATGGGTAAAGGTGTAATTCCTTATACTCATCCTTTGGCACTTTGGACGACGGGATTGCAAAAACGGGATTACATTAGCTGTGCTTTTGAAGAAACGGATTTAGTGATTGCTGTTGGCTATGATTTGATTGAATATTCCCCGAAAAAGTGGAATCCTGATGGCAAAATTCCGATTATTCACGTGGGAGCTCTGCCAGCAGAAGTTGACAGCAGTTATATTCCGATTGTAGAAGTTGTGGGGGATATTTCTGATTCGCTGAATGAAATTTTGCAGCGTGCCGATCGCATGGAGAAAGTAGACCCTTTTGCGAAGCAATTGCGGGCGGATATTCGCGCTGGGTACGAACAATATGCAAACGATGATGGTTTCCCGATTAAGCCGCAAAAAATTATTTACGATTTGCGGCAAGTTATGGGCCCGGAAGATATTGTGATATCTGATGTGGGTGCTCACAAAATGTGGATCGCGCGGCACTATCATTGCGATCGCCCGAATACCTGTTTAATCTCCAACGGATTTGCGGCGATGGGCATTGCTATTCCGGGCGCGGTGGCTGCAAAACTCGTTTATCCCGATCGCAAGGTAGTAGCAGCAACGGGCGACGGCGGTTTTATGATGAACTGTCAAGAGTTAGAAACTGCGTTGCGCGTCGGTACTAATTTTGTTACTCTCATCTTTAATGACGGCGGCTACGGGTTAATTGAATGGAAGCAGGAAGATCATTTTGGTCATTCAGATTTCATCAAATTTGGCAATCCCGACTTTGTGAAATTTGCCGAAAGTATGGGTTTAAAAGGCTATCGTGTGGAATCCGCCACCGATTTTATTCCTATCCTGAAGGAAGCGCTGGCTCAAGATGTCCCCTGCGTGATTGACTGCCCGGTAGACTATCGGGAAAATGCTCGTTTCAGTCAATTATCTGACGATATGAGCTGCAATATATAAGTTAGGAAACTGGCATTTTTGTGTTCGCCTAAATCAACATAGTTCAGTTACCTGAAATCCTCTGTATTTCAGGTAAAGGACACTCTTCGACAATTAATTGAGAACCGCTATAGCGTCTGCTCTTTATTTAAATTAGTTGTCTTTGTCCTTCCCTAAAAACAACAAGATTAAAGCATCATCATATCACTAATTGAAAAAATATTGCCAAGAAAACAAGTCTATGGTATACTAGAAGATTGTGAATATTAATCAAAAGTAAAGTAACAAGCCGGGAGAAATCGAAATGACACAGCAAACCCTGCACGGAACCAGCCGCAAAAGAAAAAGAACATCCGGTTTTCGCGCCAGAATGCGCACCGCCACCGGTCGATTGGTAATCAAAGCCCGTCGCAGCAAAGGTCGCCACCGCCTCGCAGTCTAGCACTGCACTGTTGGTTGAAAAGCCCGATCGCACGCAGCCGCCATGTTGCCTCCTACAAACCGACTCAAGCACCGCAAAGACTTCAGCGCCGTCTACCGCAAGGGAATGCGCCGCAACTCCGCTCATTTCAGCTTAAGAGCTCTGCGTAAACCCAAAAGCGTCGAAATCAGCAAACCGACAGCCGAGAAATCGTTGCAGCCGACTCGCACAGGCATTTCTATCAGCCTGAAAGTCAGCAAGCGCGCTGTAGTCCGCAACCGGATTAAGCGCCAGATTCGCGCTGCTTTGCGACAGCTATTGCCCCGATTAAAATTCGGGTGGGATTTAGTAATTGTCGTGCGTCCGATCGCACAAGAGTGCAATTATGCAGAAATTCTGCAAGAATTAGAGCAGTTGTTGGTAGAAGCCGAGGTACTAGATGGGAATTCGAGAGGAAGTATATTATGAAGGCGGCCCCGCGCCGGGAGACTTGATTATCAACTTACTCCTGGGGCTGACTGTCGTGGGAATCCCCCTCGCAGTAGGAGCAATTGTCCGGGCTCTGTGGCTGCGCTACCGGATCACCAGTCGCCGAGTGTCCGTAACTAGCGGTTGGATGGGGCGCGATCGCACAGATGTTATCTACTCCGATATAGTCAAAATGGTCACAGTACCTCGCGGTTTCGGGAGTTACGGAGACATGGTGCTGACAATGAAAAATGGCGGCCGCTTGGAACTCAGAGCGATGCCGAAATTTCGAGCCATGTATGACTACATTAACGAAAAACTGCCCGCAGCCGCTCAAAAAGCCAACGCGGCCAAAGCAAAATAACCGAACCGCTTTCACCCTGATTAGAGACCCAATTCAGTGCGAGTATTGGCAAACTTATTGCAAAAACCCGCAGGCCGGGCGGTCGATCGACGGGCAATGTCCTAAGATGTAGACAAAAGCCTAAAAGTTGAGGCGCCCCGTATCCAGCGGATGTAATTCGTTCTCAACAGCAAACATAGAGCACCTAAATTAACTCAAAGCGAATGGATTTTGGTATCTCGTTTCTTTCCAACAACCTCATGCTGCCGATCCTAGATTTTTTCTACGGGATCGTGCCAAGCTACGGTTTAGCGATCGTATCTCTGACGCTCGTGATTCGCTTTGCTCTTTATCCTCTCAACGCAGGCTCTCTTCGCAATATGCGACGCATGAAAGTAGCGCAGCCGTTGATGAAAGAGCGAGTAGATCAAATTCAAAAACTCTATAAAGAAAATCCTGCCAAACAGCAGGAGGAAATGAGCAAGGTATACAAAGAATTTGGCAATCCTTTAGCGGGATGCTTCCCGTTGGTGCTGCAAATGCCAGTGCTGTTTGCACTGTTTGCAACGCTCCGAGGTTCGCCGTTTTCTGACATAAATTACAGCGTCAACGTTCAAGTTTTGCCCAAAGAACAAATCGAAGCTGTTCAACCGCAAGCTTTTGCTACACCGCCCCAAAATATTTACGTCACAGGTACTTTTCATGCTCCAGTTGTGGGCGTGATTCCAGGCGGCGACAAACTCGCAGTCGGCGACACAACCAAAATTGATTTTCAAACCCCAGAGGGCAAAGCTCTCCAAGCCTTAGCGGCCGAAAAAAAGAGCGAAATTGATTTTGTTCCTAGCTGGAAAATCATCAAAGGCGAAGAATTCGTCAAGGTAGACGAACAGGGCAACATTGTGGCTTTAGCGCCCGGTGAAGCCACAGTTCAAGGCACAATCCCCGGATTGGCGACTAACAAAGGATTCCTGTTTATCGAAGCTCTCGGCCGCGTTGGCGCGATCGACCCTGACGGTAAAATCCACTGGGATATTTTGGTGATGATCCTGGGCTTCGGCATCAGTTTGTATATCAACCAAACTCTTTCGGGACAAGCACAAGGGCCAAACGACAATCCCCAACAGGCTACAATCAACAAACTGACGCCTGTCATATTTTCGGGGATGTTTTTGTTCTTCCCGCTGCCCGCTGGCGTGTTGATGTATATGCTGATTGCTAACATCTTCCAAACAGTTCAATCGTTTATTTTGTCCAAAGAACCGCTGCCCGAAAACCTCCAAAAAATCGTGGACGAAGCAGAGGCGAAAACCCAAAAAGAACAGGGATTAGATGCACTTCCCTTTGAACCCAAGCGTTCTAAGAAAAAGGCTTGATTTTAACAAAAATGAAAGAATCTCAAATGCAGGGCGGACAGCAATGGTTAGAAGAATTGCTACAACTGTCCGCAATTCCATCAAACGTGGTAAGCCAACAGCAAGATGATTGCTATTGGATGACGATCGATCAAAGTAATCTGACTCCAGAACAAATTGCGATCTTAGTCGGGCCAGACGGTAATGTACTAGATGCCATTCAGTACCTCTGCAACACGGTTGCGAACATAGCTCACGAATCAGATGAACCGATTGCTTATACAGTCGAACTGAACGGCTATCGCATCCGCCGCCAAGAGGAATTGCGATCGATGGCAGAGTACGCAGCAGAGCAAGCGCGATCGACGGGAGTTGAAGTTGAACTCAAATCGCTGTCTTCGGCAGAACGTCGCCAAGTCCACAGCTTTTTGAGCGAATGTGAGGATATAGAAACTTACAGTCAAGGACAAGATGCCGATCGGCGTTTGGTAGTGCGGCGGCGCTGACGTTCATTCAGTTGATAGTTGACAGCGACCTCTACCTAGAAGGAAGAGGATTCGAGTAATGAATAGTCTGATTTTAATTTATCCCGATCAGGCTTCCGGCTTTAAACCAATTCTTTCTGGGAAAAAAGGAAAAAGGAAAAAGGAAAAAGCCAAAAATTAGCTATTCCTTTTGACTTTTGCCTTGAGACGACGAGAATAAAACGGCAAAAGATGATTATGGAGACAATTTATATCCCTCATCTACTCACAAAAACCGAGCGGAAAGAGGTCATTGATTTTGAAGAAATTATCCCCGATTTAGAAACTCTTACTCCGGTGCGGGGGCGACTGCAAGTTACTCACCAAGGGAATTTCCTTGAGGTGAAGGCGAAAGCAGAAACAATTGTCACTCTCACCTGCCACAGATGCTTGAAACAATACAATCACCGTTTGAGACTCCAATCATCTGAAATAATTTGGCTCGAAGAAAAACCGAATCAGCATGATGCAAGTTCAGGAGAATTTGAAATTGATTTAGAAAATTTGGTGGAAAATTTGTCGCCTACCGACTCTTTTTCTCCAAGTGATTGGGTGTATCAGCAACTGTGTTTGGAACTGCCACACAAACAGCTATGCGATACTAAATGTCCGGGAATAGATTTCAATGAGGATGCAGAGACAGAAAGCTCAGAAACAATCTCTGACAGTCGCTGGGCATCTTTGGCAGCACTTAAACGGCAATTGCCTTAGTCAGTTGTCATTAGTCAGTTGTCATTAGCTAATGAGGTATTTCAGTTTTGCTTTTACACGCGAGTGCGAACGTCCCCGATCGCACTCAAACAAAAAATATTTTTACTCTCCGAAACAAATGCTTTCATAGCTACCCACTAACGAACGGTGGAATAACGAGTGCAAAAAAATAACACCACCTAGCAACCGATGACTAATAAGTAATGACGTTTCCGAGCGGGGACTAATGACTAATGACTAATGACTAATAACGGAAAACGAGCAGGGATAGCACTAATAACTAATAACTAATAACTAATAACTAATGACTACTGACTACTGACTAATGACTACTGACTACTGACTCTTGACTAATAACTAATGACTATTTTTAGCGACGAGTTTGAACTGCTGCTACGATCGCGCTACCCCCTAATTTACATTCCCACACGGGAAGAAGAGCGCGTCGAAGTGGCGATCGCCCAATGTGCCAAAAAACAAGGTGCTCGCGCCGTCTACATCTGGGATTTTGTTGACGGCTACCAAGGCAATCCCAACGATGCCGGTTTTGGCAAACGCAACCCACTACAAGCTTTAGAATTTCTCGAAAAATTGCCCGCATCCGCGCCAGCGATCTTTATTTTGCGAGACTTTCAGCGGTTTTTAGAAGATGTTTCAATTTCCCGCAAGCTGCGGAATTTGGCGAGACTCCTCAAATCGATGCCCAAAAATATTGTCATCGTATCTCCGATTACTTCGATCCCAGAAGACCTTAGCGAAGTAATCACAGTTTTGGAGTTTCCCCTGCCTGCGGCGGCGGAAATCAGAATTGAGGTGGAAAGACTGTTAGGAGCTACCGGACAAGCCATAGAAGGGCGTTTGCTGGACGAAACGGTGCGCTCCTGTCAAGGGCTGTCGATCGAACGAATTCGCCGAGTTTTGGCAAAGGCGATCGCCACCAGAGGCGAACTCCATCCCGACGACGCGGAACTAATTTTAGAAGAAAAACGCCAAACAATCCGCCAAACTCAAATTCTCGACTTTTACCCAGCCCGCGAAAACATCTCCGATATCGGCGGTTTGGACAATCTCAAAGAATGGCTGCTGCGGCGCGGCGGTGCTTTTTCCGATCGCGCCCGCCAATACGGTTTGCCACATCCCAGAGGCTTATTGTTAGTCGGAATTCAAGGAACAGGCAAATCCTTAACTGCAAAGGCGATCGCCCACCACTGGCATTTACCCTTGCTACGATTGGATGTCGGGCGCTTGTTTGCCGGGTTAGTCGGGGAATCGGAATCGCGCACCAGACAAATGATTCAGCTAGCGGAAGCTTTAGCGCCTTGCGTGCTGTGGATAGACGAGATTGACAAAGCTTTTTCGGGATTAGACGGTAAGAGCGATTCCGGGACAACCAGCCGCGTGTTCGGGACTTTTATTACTTGGTTAGGCGAAAAAACTTCGCCAGTTTTTGTCGTCGCCACAGCCAACAATATCCAGTCTTTGCCGCCGGAAATGCTGAGAAAAGGTAGGTTTGACGAAATATTTTTTGTGGGTTTGCCGAGTCAGGAGGAACGGCGGGCGATTTTTGAGGTACATTTGTTGCGGTTGCGATCGCACATCATCAAAAATTACGATTTAGAGCGCTTGGCTTACGAAACTCCCGATTTTTCAGGAGCGGAAATCGAGCAAACTTTGATTGAAGCAATGCACATTGGGTTTAGCCAAAATCGAGATTTCACCACAGATGATATTTTAGAATCAGCTAGTCAGATGGTGCCGTTGGCCAGAACAGCTCAAGAACAAATTCAGTTTCTCCAAGATTGGGCTGCTGCTGGGAAAGCTCGCCTTGCTTCCAGATACGACAGTTTGAGCCGCCGGATTCAAGGATAGTCGATCGAAGACATTGTGCAGAAAGTATTCGGCATTCGATCGAAGCTGAAATTTTCCTCCCAGAGTCTATCCCGCCCAGCCCAAATTTCCCGATTCCGTCTTCCTTCTTCCTTCTTCCTTCTTCCTTCTTCCTTCTTCCTTCTTCCTTCTTCCTGATGACTACTGACTACTGACTACTGACTACTGACTACTGACTACTGACTACTGACTACTGACTACTGACTTCTTCCGTCTTCCGTCTTCCTTCTTCCTTCTTCCTTCTTCCTTCTTCCTTCTTCCTTCTTCCTTCTTCCTTCTTCCTTTTTCAATTTATGAACAGTGTATATAGCGTCTTCAAATTTTTAGTGGGTTTTCTGCTAGCGATCGTCCTAATGGCAGGCGCTAGCGTGGCGGCTGCACTTTACTTTGCCGCTAAGCTGAGCACAACCCCCGAAAGACCGATTTTTTCCAACGACAAAACAGCAGTTCAGATTGCCGGCACTGGGGCGAAGTCAACAGGCCAGGCTAGCCCAGTTTCTACGTCTGATGATGCTGCGTCTAGCGATGCCCCGTCTCCTAAACCCCTGGAACCGGGAGCTTACCGTGCTCTGGTTACTCAGCCGATCGGCTTAATTCTGCGGGATAGTGGCAATCGAGACTCGAACCGTATTGGCGGTGTTGGTTACAAGGAAAAAGTTGTAGTTTTGGAAGATTCGCCGGACAAAGAGTGGCAGCGAATTCGGGTTGAGGATGGCAATCGCGAAGGTTGGGTGAAGGGCGGCAATACCGAAAAAGTTGAGGGCGAATAGGACTTCAGGCTCAAATTATGTCCTGCAAAATAACCATTATCGGTTTGTATTGACAACTTCAGTCCTCTGAGTTTTACTAGACTTGAATTGCCAGCATTCGCAAAATATCTGGAAAAGCATCTGCGTTAATCTGCGTTGATCTGCCTTAATCTGCACTTGGTCGATCGATCAAAAATTTATGCAATCAGTCTCATGTTAATCTCCGGCTTCAAAAATCCATTATCACATTTTATCCTAAAAGTCAAGTTAAATTTATTTACGATATTGGGAATTACAATCTGAGACGCTGAGACTGTGGGTGTGATCGCCCCAGCAAAATCCTAAATTCGACATAAAAGCCCAGCAGAGAAAGGGTTTTAATAGCTAAAACTTGACAGGGAAACGGAAAGATACATAATTTAAACTTATGTTATTAATAAGAGTATGTTAAGAAACTTAGCAAAATTTTAAGCTTAGTTGCAAAACAGAAGGGTTTCTCACCGCAGTAGAAGCAAGAGTGGTAGCTTTGATCACAAGATCTAAGTTTTAAGCCATAAAAAATATGTACGACAAACGTCCCGATCGAGATTTGGCGACTGCTGCTGTAACTGCGGCTTTAGGAGCTGGGGTGGTCACTTCTTTTGCAGTCAGTAGAGGACAAAACCCGCTGGTAGCCTTGGGAATTACTGTTTTTGCAGCGGGAGTAGCTTTGATTTGCGATCGGTTTGGCTTAATTTAAGTGAATGTCCCATTTTTACAGATTAGTTAACCAATAAAATCCCCATCCTGTTTGCAACGAGCAAGGGTGGGGATTTTTAGTCGATCGTCAATCATTAATATTTTTATATAAATAAATTAATTTTTAGCGAATAATACGCAAAAACTGTTGATTTTTTTCTCATGAAGGCTAAGATGTGGCTGCAAACTATTTTTCTGACACTCGCGTCTTGCTAAACAGCGATGCTATCTTGGTTGTTGCCTGTAATTATTTTTGAAGGTAATTTTTTTTCAGAAACGGGTGCTTCGTGCAAACAGGTAAACATTAGCCTTGATAGCTCCTGGGCGGCTCACAGCTCAGCTTGAGTTTGCTCGTACATCACAGCCACAAACAATTTCACACTAAAAATTTATGGAATCCCTCGCCTACCTCGAACTTGCTCTTGTTTGCGAAGCACCCGCAGAGTCGAAAATTTTTGATGGGCTAAAGTGGCAAAATCGATCGAGTCACACTTATGTTCATTTGTTATCTCTGGCTTTGATGCTGTCGGTTTTAAGTGCGGCCGGTTCGGCTTTTGCTCAAATAGATCCTGTTAGTCCAGATGTGCGCTCTGTTCAAGACAGGTTGCGGGATCTTGGTTATTTTCCCCGCTCTTCCACTGGTCAGCTCGGCCCAGTAACTAGACAAGCTCTGACTAACTTTCAACGAGACTATCAACTGTCACTGACTGGTCAGCCCGATCGAGCTACGGCGATCGCTCTCAACAGTTTAGCTGAGGACGATCGACCTTTTAAAACTACTTATACAAACTATAGCTATACCGAGCTCAGTTTTGGAGACACCGGTGCAGAGGTTTCGGCCCTCCAGCGCAGGTTGCGGCAGCTAGGCTACTTCAACACTCATCCCACAGGAAATTTTCGCGAAGTTACTGTCCGTGCGGTGAGATATTTCCAGCGAATTAATGAGCTGCGGGTGACTGGAGTTGCTGATAGGCAAACTTTAGCTTTGCTGTTTGGCTCCATCGGGCCGATTCCGCCCGCTACGCCTCCGGGGAATATTGCGGGAAATGGTGGTTGCAAGGGGCTGCGGTTCGGCGACAGAGGGGCGACGGTAGACTTGATCCAGCGGCAGTTAAAAGCTTTAGGCTATTTTGAAGGTGGCGTTGACGGCAAGTATCGGGAACGCACTCTCTACGCTGTAACTCGTTTTCAGCAAGATTTCAATCTGGTTTCTGACGGCTGCGCTGATACTGCTACTTTGACGGCTATCGATGCCCAGATGAGGGCTAATCAAATTACCTCATATCCTGGGGAAAATGACGAGCAGAGTAATGCTGGAGATTTTCTGGAGTTGGGCGACAGAGGCCGAGAAGTAGAATTTGTGCAGAGGCGGCTGCAACAATTGGGTTATTACAGGAGCCAGATTCACGGTTGGTTCGATCGACCAACTCAACAAGCTTTGATCCGGTTTCAGAGAGATTGCGGGATGTTCGGGACAGGGCGGGTCGATCGCAGCACTCGATCGGCTTTGCGGCAAGGCAACAGGCAGGCTGCATGGGAAAATGACGAGCAGAGTAATGCTGGAGATTTTTTGGAGTTGGGCGACAGAGGCCGAGAAGTAGAATTTGTGCAGAGGCGGCTGCAACAATTGGGTTATTACAGAAGCCAGATTCACGGTTGGTTCGATCGACCAACTCAACAAGCTTTGATCCGGTTTCAGAGAGATTGCGGGATGTTCGGGACAGGGCGGGTGGATCGCAGCACTCGATCGGCTTTGCGAGAAGGCAACAGGCAGGCAGCAAAGGCGCAGCAGCCAGTCGCAACGGGTATCCGGCGGGGTGATACAGGGCCTGCTGTCCTACAGCTTCAATCAGCGCTCAGAAGTCTGGGTAAAAATCCCGGCCCGGTGAACGGAGTATTTGGAGCCGAGACTGAATGGGCGGTGCTGTCGTTTCAGCAGGAACGCAATTTGTCGCCGGCGACGGGTATTGCCACTCCGGCAACTTTGGCGGAGCTCCAAAACGGATTGGCTCGACGGTTGGCTGTTCCTGCTGTTCCGATTAGCAGCACTGTCAATTCTCGATCGAGCATTCAGCAATTACAAACGCGGCTGCAAGGCCTCGGCTTTTACACAGGCTCAGTCAGCGGAGTTTTTGATGCTCCGACGAGAGACGCGCTCGATCGAGCTCAGCGCAGTTACGGCGTTAGCAGTGACGATTTGTTGAGCCAAACTTTTTAAGGACTTGCGGACGCTACATCAAACAAATCGGGTTTCTCACTTCCGAGTCATTCGTGAAATGATGTATTTTCCTTGAAAAACCGGTTTCGGCGTAACTGCGATCGCACTTGCGCCGATTTTTTTTGTTAATTATTGTAACAATCTGTACTTGAAACGCGAAAATAGTGTATATTCACTCGATTGAATCCAGAGCGTTGTGACCGTTTTCGGCGATCGACTTCGGACAAGACCAATTGCTGGAAACCAAAGACGGCCATCCCATCCGCAAAGCTTCATGGCACACCGTATGAATGGTTAGCTGGCAGTCTAGCAGGTGCAATCCAGACTTTTCAGATTGCTTCATGCCAATTTTTAAGATCGAATCGTTGTTAAACTCGATCGTTCTGTTGCACTGAACGCAGACTAAGTGATGGTGGTGGTGCGGATAAGGTTGGTTTATTTCATAGTGTTTGTGACCTTCTGCTAGTTCTAGTTCGCGGAGCAGGCTCATCCTTGCCATTAACTTCAAAGTTCGGTAAATGGTGGACAAGCTAATGTTTTCCCCCCGATTTTTCAACAAAGTATACAAATCCTCGGCGCTCAGGTGATTGCCTTTGGGGAGGTTCTGAAATACGTGCAAGATGGTTTCCCGTTGGGGAGTCATCCGCCAGCCTTTGTCATTGAGTTCGGATTTGAATGAAGACGCGGTGTAAAGTGCCATTATGACCCTCTCAAGAAAGTCTGCCTATTGACAATCATACACAACGATCGAGATATTGTGCAAATATCGAAGCTTGTTGAAAAAAGGTTGAGGAAAAAATTTATTTTTTGATATTTTTAGATCGTAAACAGGCCCGAAAGCCCCAGACAGAAGACAGAGAAATCGTTGAGAAGTAGAAATCAATACTTCTGCTTTCCGCCTTCTATCTAAATTCAGAAACCGACAGTAGATGCACACCCATTAATTTAATTCAGAGACTCCAGATAGTCACGGACGCGGTTGCGGCGCTTCGGTTGACGGAGTTTTTGCAAAGCCTTAGCTTCAATTTGGCGGACTCGCTCGCGGGACAAGTCGAGAGCACGACCGATTTCTGCCAGAGAGTAGGGGTGTCCGTCACCCAAACCAAAGCGCATCAGAATTACATCTCGTTCGCGGCTGGTCAAATCTGCCAACAGTTGCTGCAAGTCGCGGTGCAGAGCTTCTCGCATCAGCATTTCTTCTGGGGAGATGCTGTCGGTTTCGAGCAAGTCGCCCAATTCTGTATCTTTTTCGTTGCCCACTTTAGTTTCCAGAGAAACAGAGCGGGGGACTCGCAGCAATACTTCCCGAACTTGGGCGGCGGTCATGTCCAACTCAACGCCGATATCTTCGATCGTAGCTGTCCGACCTTTTTCTTGAGAAATTTTGCGCTGGGCTTTCTTGATTTTATTAAGTTTTTCGGTGATGTGAACCGGGAGGCGAATGGTACGGCTTTGAGTTGCGATCGCCCGCGTGATTCCCTGCCGAATCCACCAGTAGGCATAGGTACTAAACCGATAGCCCCGCGTCGGATCGAATTTTTCGACAGCTCGTTCCAGTCCGAGAGTACCTTCTTGTATTAAATCGAGCAATTCTAAACCGCGATTTTGATATTTTTTCGCCACCGAAACTACCAGGCGCAGGTTCGCCTTAATCATGTGGTCTTTTGCTTCAACGCCTTCAGATTGAATTCTTTCGATTTCCTCCACCGTCATCTCTGCCAACTCAGCCCAATGGCGCTTGCCTTCGGCCATAATTCGCTTGAGTTCTGGCACGTCACTGA
Organism: Microcoleus sp. A6-C6; assembly: GCF_036705955.1. NCBI lineage: Bacteria > Bacillati > Cyanobacteriota > Cyanophyceae > Oscillatoriales > Microcoleaceae > Microcoleus > Microcoleus sp. A6-C6. The sequence goes on from NZ_JAUBVR010000067.1 coordinate 23,505, forward strand.
CACCGGCGGTTAATGCCCAGCGTTCTAGGGAAGGTTTGTGTCCCAACTGTGCAGACAGCCGATCGCGCACTTGAATTAAATGTACGAAGCTTTGAATCAGCCCTTCTTCCTGAGAAGCGACGGTGTTGCGCAATTCCATCAATTTGATGTAGCGCTGAACTTTTTGAGCTTCAGAAACTTCTTCGTCTCTACCCAAGAGACGAACCCGACCGATTTCTTGTAAGTACAGGCGCACTAAATCTGTAGTGCGGCGGTTAGCATTTTTTTGCAATTTGGATGCTGTGTCTGCATCTTCAGTCTCTGCTGCATCTTGGTCGATGGGTTCGTCTCCAGCTTCTTCAGCATCTTCATCCAACACATCTACATCTTGCAAGGGATTCACTCGCAGTTGTTCGTCGAATTCAGCTTGAGCGTAAAAAGAGGTGGCTGGCATAGTGATTTTCTCAATTGCTTTTGGTGAAAAGATGCTACGCTTAGCGGTTATTTATAATTATGATGCCCACTTTGTTAAGAAGAAGCATCGCCGCTGTTTGTTTCTTGACTAACTTTCCTGACTTTGTGCTGTTGTTCGATCGAGCTTTTGCTGCCCCACTTGTTTTACCAAGATTCGGGAAAACGCTAAGAACTTTCTGATGTAACAGGTTGAAGGCCCGAAAAGTGCGTTGTACTTCTTTGTTTCTGTAGCTAGTATAGATAGTGACTGGCTAAAAACAAGTGACGTTCGTCAGAAGTTAAGTTAATCTTCATCACCAATAACCTGGTTCCCGATCACTTCAGAAAAATAGGTATTTTTTTAATAAAACTTTACATAATTCGGCGATCTTGATTAAATACTGGCAGTTTGCGGAACTTGAATCCGTTGCCGGTTATGAACTTCAGAGTTTTTACAGTTCGCATTACCGAAGCTCGCGCCTGACGCAAAAACCGGGTTTCTCGACAAAAATTCTGGATTTAAACCCAGAATTTGAGGAAGAAACCCGGTTTCTCAATATTTTTGGCGTAAGTATGGAGTTTGATGGGGCGCGAGGCCGATATTTTTTTGCTGTTTGCCGTGGCTTCCCGGTTAACTTTACCTCAGAGCGCCAGCAATTGAGAATGGTTCTCTATCGCGTGAGTTAACTCCAATTAAAATTGCTAGCGTGGGTAAAGCTTCATCAATTCCCTCACTTGTTCGGCGTGATACGAACTGCGAGTTAAGGGAGAAGCGACAACTTGCAAGAATCCCAAAGATTCGCCAAACTCTCTCCAAGCATCAAACTGTTCTGGCGGTACAAAGCTTTCTACGTTCAAGTGCTTTTGAGTCGGTTGTAGATACTGTCCAACTGTCAAAATATCGCAGCCAACAGCCCGCAAGTCCTGCATCGCCTCCCGAATTTCGGCGTCTGTTTCTCCTAATCCCACCATGATCCCGGATTTGGTATAAACCGCTGGTGCGATTTCCCGGCTGCGCTGCAAAAGTTCCAGGGTGCGATCGTACTTTCCTTGTGGTCGCACCTTGCGGTAAAGTCGCTTTACGGTTTCAGTATTGTGATTCAGTACATCGGGCTTGGCTGCGAGAATAATTTCTAAAGCTTGCCAGTTGCCACACAAGTCGGGAATCAAAACTTCTATAGTTGTATCGGGCATTGTCGATCGCACCGCTTGAATGCACTCGACAAACTGAGATGCGCCCCCATCCGGCAAATCATCCCGGTTAACAGAGGTAATCACGACGTGGTTGAGTTTGAGTCGCTGCACCGCCTGCGCTAATCTTTCTGGTTCCGTCGGATCTAAAGCTTGGGGCTTTTTCTCAAAATCGATATCGCAGTAAGGACAGGCACGGGTACAAGCCGGGCCCATAATCAAAAATGTGGCAGTACCTGCGCTGAAGCATTCGCCGATGTTGGGACACGAAGCCTCTTCGCAAACCGTATTCAGGGATAAATCCCGCAAAATTTCTTTAACATTGCCGACGCGCTCCCACTGAGGGGCTTTAACTCGCAACCACTGGGGCTTAACCGTCACGTCTGTCTCCGCCTGAGTAATGTTTTACAAAACATTATATACGAGCTGGCTAAGTTTTTACCTGAGTGATATGCTAAAAGTAGATTGACTAAATTCGGGATGTAGCGCAGCTTGGTAGCGCACCTCGTTCGGGACGAGGGGGTCGCAGGTTCAAATCCTGTCATCCCGATTTTCAAATTAAATCGGATATTCCGCAGCAACTGAGTTTGTTTTAGCTTGGTTTGGGCGATCGCGAGGCGTTCTATACTTATGGTGGGGCTGAAATTGGCGATCGGGCTGTTAATCCCCCTTGACCCTAAAAATTAACTATAACCGTTATTTTTGCAAAGCAATGTAGAGAATAATGTGTCAAGAATCAGAGCAGCAGTAGAAAGTAGAGAGCAAGTCTGAATATTCTCCCTTTGTTGAGATTCGGGACAGGGTTTGATTGTATTTACTAGATTCGGTGCTTATAAATTTTACCAAGGTTTGAAACCAGAGGCAAGTAAAAACACTGCCCTAATATTTTTTAACGATTCCTTAATCAATATTTACACCTTGAGGTAGATGTATTAATAGCTGAATAGGCTTAGATTTAATAATCTATATTATAGTAATTCTGAAATTAATTCAAAAATCGGAGGATATTCTAGTGAAAAGAAGTGGCAAAACCTTCGGCTCCTGCTCTCGCTGCGAAACAGTACCCGAAAAAATAGAGGGCAGCGGAGGTTTATACCTGTGGTTTCCAGTATCGCATACGCTGAACAAATTTATTTCTGCACTGGCAAAGACTAAACTTGAATTCCAGCTTGTAGAAGAGAGCAAGTGTTTGTATGTGATCCTTCATGACATAGGAAAAGAAAAGTTTAGCGCCCTAGCATCATCGGTTCTGACAAATCAAGAGTTGAAAGAGACAAAAGTTTTGTGGATGCGCGAAGCTGAACAACCAAAATTTAGCGATTTTTATCGCAGCACTTCCTTAGACTCGTTTATTAACTTCAGCAAGTCTGATTGGCTGTTAGATTTATTGTCCGAAGAACGCATTACTACACATTTTCAGCCGATTGTTCATACCTCAGATACTTCTAAAATTTTTGCCCACGAAGCCCTACTCCGAGGAATTGACGAGCAAGGAAACTTAATTTATCCGGGTCGGATTTTTGCCCAAGCAGAATCAGCAGGCCTACTTTTTCAACTAGATGTTTTAGCCCGGACTCGCGCTATCCGCGAAGCCCATGTTTACGACATCAAAGAACTACTTTTTATTAATTTTTCTCCAACTTCAGTTTACGATCCCGCTACGTGCCTGCGAAGAACAGTACAGGCTATTGATGAAGCGGGAATTCCTCACAGCAATATTGTTTTTGAAGTAGCGGAATCTCAGCACCCCCCTGATATCGATCACTTGATAAATATTCTGAGGTTTTACCGAGAGGCCGGATTTTTAATTGCCCTGGACGATTTTGGCAGCGGTTCTTCTAATCTAAATTTGATGCACCAGTTGCGTCCCGATTTTATTAAGTTAGATATGCAATTGATTCGCAACGTCCATCAAGATTATTATAAGGCACTAATTACTGAAAAAATGTTAGAAATTGCCGTTCAATTAGAGATTAAAACTGTGGCTGAAGGTGTGGAAACGGTCGAGGAATTAGATTGGGTTCGGGAACGAGGAGCCAATTTTGTTCAAGGTTATTTGATTGCTAAGCCGACTTCTCCGCCCATAACAAATACTAGCTATATTGGTGGAGTACAAGCTGTTTCTTTGTCTGATTAAAATGTTTGCAGTTGCGTTGGTTTTTGTGCAACTGCAAACGAGTCTTTTAAACGCTCAAATTGCGCCGCAAAAAGCTTTCCAGAGATTCCATTCTCATGCCGTAGATTGATTCCAGATTTTGCACTTCTTCGGGAGTGCAGAAAAACTCATTAGCCAGCAATACCCGCAAAGTTCCTAAGCCTTTTTGAGCTTGAGGATTCAACAAGCCCAAGGCATTTCGCAATCCGTCAAACACAACCAAGGGCGGGTTAATTACCAGAGGTTCGCGATTGAACAAGCGTCCGAAAATGCGAGCAATGTCGTCTCTGCTCAGAACATCCGGGCCGCCGACTGGTAAAATTTGGTTGCGCGCGCCTTCAGTAGTTGGTGAGTCTACGGCAATTTTTGCCAAGTCGTCGGTACTGACAACAGAGGTGCGGTTTTTGCCGTCGCCAATCAGCAGGTAAAGTCCGGTTTCTCTAAATCTTTCGGCCAGTGGCAGCAGGCTCGAAGCGAAACCGGCAGGCCGCAAAATGGTATAATTTAATCCGCTGTTTTGCAGGTATTTTTCGACTTCTCGCTTGGCTTTGAATACTGCCGAATCTTCGTATCCGCGATCGACTCCCAGTACAGAAATAAAGACAAAATGCTCAACTCCGGCTTCTTTGGCGCAGTCGATTAGTTCTATATTGGCGCGGTAGTGTACTGCTTGAACGTCGCCGCCGGTGCCGTGGGTGCTGATGATGTACTGCACTCCTTGGCAAGCTTTTTTGATGTCTTTGTCTTGTTTCAAATCACCGATAAAAATTTCTGCGCCTCGATTTTCTAGTTCCGAGTAGCGAGAACTGAGGCGGACAAATGCGCGGACAGGCTTTTGTTGATGTCTGATTTCTCGTACTATTCGGCGGCCTAGTGCGCCTGTTGCTCCAGTTACTAAGAACATAATTTTTTGGGGTTGGTTGTTATAAGCGAAGGAAGTTCGACAGCGGATTTTGTAACGGATTTAACGGATTGAAGAAGTAATTTTCTGCAAGGGGTTTTAGAAACCAGGTTTCTTGAATTTATGGTTGCTAAACCTAAGATTTACGGTATAAACCGGGTTTCTTTTGCAAAGCATCGCCTAGGATTCTAGAAAGAAAACCAGTTTTTTAAATTTCTGGTTGTTAAACCTAGGATTTCTGGTATGAACCGGGTTTCTTTTGCCTTATTTTTATTTATAACTCACAATTCAAATCTCGACAATTACGGGGGTGTGGTCGCTGGGTTTGACTAATTTTCTGGGAGCAATATCTATTGTACAGCTTTTTGCTTTTTCGTAGAGGGCAGGGCTGAGATAATGGTGGTCTATTCTCCAGCCGTTGTTGCGGGGAAATGAGGCGGCGCGATAGTCCCACCAGCTATAATATCCGCCTTCTGAGGTGAATTTGCGAAAGGGGTCGTTTAATCCTAATTCGGTGATTTCTGTTAGTGCTTGGCGTTCGGCTACTGATAGGCCAGCGGAGTTTGCAGCAGCTTTGGGATTATGAATATCTCGATCGTCCGGTACGATGTTGAAGTCGCCGCAAATGCACAGGTTGGGGGATTTGTCTAGTGCTATTTTGAGGTATTCTTGCAGCAGTTTGAGCCAATGCAGTTTGTATTCATATTTCTCTGAACCGACTTCGGAACCGTTGGGAACGTAGACGGAGATGATGCAAATATCGTCTATAACCCCGGCAATGAGGCGCTTTTGTTCGTCGAAGCTGCCGACGGTTTCGGGGCCGAGAATGGGGGAAAATCCGGTGCTAATTTGTGACAAGGGCGATCGGCTAAAAATAGCTACGCCGTTGTAGGATTTTTGACCGGAAATGTAACAGTTGTAGCCGATGTCGAGGAAGGGTTGCAGGGGAAAGTCTTTGTCTGTGACTTTGGTTTCTTGTAAGCAGAGAATGTCTATTTGGTTGGTTTGTAACCAGTTAGTAACGTGTTCTATGCGAGTGCGAATTGAGTTGACGTTCCAGGTGGCGATTTTCATTAATATAGTAATCCCAAGAGTTATGTTGGTGGGAGATGGCTTGCACCTATTTTAAGCTATTTTTTGCCCTGTCAACTCACTTGATTTGATAAATGTAAGCATCTTCGATCCAGGTCTGATTAACCCGATTATTTGTCAGTCTTCTGCCTGATAAGTCTAAATTCCAATCTTGTTGTGACTGACGTAAGCCCTCAATTAATTCATGTTTGGGGCTGACTGCTACAAGTGCTGTCCAATCGATTTTCAATTCTGGTTTAACTTGGCGAAATACTGAGAGAATTTCCCCATAAGTTTTCAGGGAGCCTTCGCGATCGTACAGAGGTGAGGTGAGCATCAGCCGCCATGTTTCCGGTCCTGGTGCGTAGTTCCAGAGAGCAGAATCAACTGATAAATCTGCTGCATTGAGAGCATCTATTAGTCTTTGACCTTCTGCTATTTCTTGACTTAATAATGTTGCTGTAGCCATTGTAAAACTCCGTGAGTCGGATCAGTGATTGCTGAATAAATATCGAGGGCTTTTTGTCGGTCATGTGTTTGATAGCGGCTTTCTTCTGACCAGTCTCTGACCTCTAACCATCGCAATGAAAAATTAGCATCGTTGATGAGAGACTTTAACTCTTTATCAAGTTTAGCAAGTTTAACCAACTTTTCTAAATCGTGAGTGTAACTGTCCATAACAGTTTTTTTGTCAGGAAAATCAAATTTCTGAGTTTGCTTGGCAATGCAAGCCTTTAAAGCGCATTCAATGACATAACCGCTCAGGTAGTAAGCACCTGAATATTTATGATTGTTGAGCAGCACTTCTACTTCTTCAAGTCTAGTGAGTGCTAGGTTCTGTAAATCTTGTCTATTCAAAAGTTTAGCATACCTCCATAAAATTTGACTATTTTAGCTCTAGTTTAGCAGAGCGATAAGTTTATCCGTTTTTGCTTCGGGTTTTGTTTATTATATATTCTCTGATTACTGGCTCGATCGTAAAGTGCGATCGCCCATTTTGTTTTACTGTTTCAACTAATGACCGCCTTCCTAAAGATTGCATGATTTTCAAGAGTTATGGCGGTGATAGTTGCAGGTTTTCGGGTGTTTTTGAGATTTCGGCTGGTTCGGGGGTATTGGCTAGCCATGCGATCGCCTGTTGTTCTGATTCGGTTAGGCGATCGCACTACTGGTGCAGCAGAGACTCTAAATCACCTAAAAATAAGGTATCATAGGAGAGAAACTCGGCAACGCTGCCGCCGAATAAATCTTGAATCATAGTTGCAACTATATTTAACCATAGGGGATTGCCTCGGTAAAGATCAATCAGTTGGGAGCATCTCATTTTAGATTTTATAGTGCTGTCCCCGCTCGCGAACGGGCACGGGCACCGCGCCTACAAAGGACTTGAAGATTGAATTAAGTTTGTTTGCAGGGTTTGCAGTGATGGAGAATTGCGGAGGCTGCGGTAAATAATATAATCGAATTCGTGTTAAATTTGTGGGATAAGTTGGAGAGTTAGGGCGGTTTTGCCAATGCCGGATCAGCCGTATATGGTGATCAGGCGGGTGCGGTTTTCCAAAATCCACTGTTTGAGGATGTGCGGTTATAAAATAGGTTGGGTTCTAGTACATCAGCTAATTCCAATCGCAGTTTTGGCTGACTGTTGCTAGAGTTTTTATGATTTTGCTTCTCTAAGTTTGGGGTTTATAAGGATTGAGGATGGTTTCCACAAACCTTGAACTTACCCACTTATGCCTGATCGCCAAAATGTGATGAAACTATGGAAAACTACCATTGTTTGTGTATCGAAAATTTGATTGATTGATGTCTTCGCCTAATATTTCTGAAAATATATTCCATAATTTCGATGCTACTTTCTTGATATGAACCTGACTCAGATGGCAGTTTTTAGCAATTTATGGGTATTTTTGACGTTCCGAGTGCCACCTAAAATCGCTTCCGGTACGTGGTTGAAATGCTTTGCTGTGTTGGCCAATACGAATTAATCAGCCCAGTTTAAGACTTCTTGATCATCCATAGGTCGAGGAGGGAGTTTGGTTTTTCTTATTTTATCCTAATTAGATTGTCGCTCTTTGTTGAGGGATTGTCGATCGCCACACACCTACAGCTACAGTAAATATTAGGTAAGGTGCGTCGCTATTAGATTGTCGCTCTTTGTTGAGGGATTGTCGATCGCCACACACCTACAGCTACGATTAGAAACGATATCACTTACTTGCTTGTTGTTTCCAATATTGACAAGCAGCATAGGCCAAGGTGACAGCGCCCGTAACTATAGCCGCTTCATCCACCTCAAACTGCGGGTGATGGAGGGGATAGTTGGGTTTGTCAGTCAGTCCCACTCCCAAGCGAAACATGGTGCCCGGTGCGTGTTCTAAATACATCGAAAAATCTTCCGCGCCGAGGGATGGTTCTGGTAAAATTTGAACGCGCGATCGCCCTAAAGCTTCTAAAGCCGCAGTTTCGACTAATTGCGTCAGTTTTGGGTCGTTTTGGACTCCGGGCACGCCGCGCTTGTAGGTGAGTTCGTATTTTGCGCCGTAAGTCGCGCAGACGCTGGAAACAATTTGTTCGATCCAAGCCGGTAGTTTTTCGTGGGTTTCGGGATGGAGCGATCGCACTGTTCCCAATAATTTTACGCGATCGGCAATCACGTTTGGCGCGCGTCCGCCGTTAATTTGCCCGATCGTCAAAACCAGTGGCCTCAAAGGATTTTGCGTGCGGCTAATTGCCTGCTGCAAAGTGGTAATTATCTGAGAAGCAATCCAAATTGCGTCGATCGCCTCGTGGGGGCGCGCACCGTGGCCGGATTCGCCGATCACAATCAATTCTAGGTCATCTGCCGCCGCCGTCAGTGCCCCGTGGCGGATACCGACACAACCGCCCGCAATCGTCGGAAAAACGTGCACTCCGAGGATACCATCAACATCTTGCATCGCCCCATCTTTAATCATCCATTGAGCGCCTTGGGCAATCTCTTCCGCAGGCTGAAACAAAAAGCGGACGTTACCAGGCAATTTTTCTTTTAACTTCGACAAAATCATTGCCGCGCCCAAACCGACTGTAGTGTGGATATCGTGGCCGCAGGCGTGCATCACTCCCTCATTGCGGGAGGCAAATTCTAGGTTAGTACGTTCTTGAATTGGCAAAGCGTCCATATCGGTGCGAATTGCCAGCCACCGGGGCTCGGTGTTGTCAACTTTGAGCTCGCCGAGCACTCCTGTCTTGCCGATTCCTTCTATGGCGCGGACTCCGCTGGAAGCCAGAACACCCGCTACATAGGCGGCGGTTTGATATTCTTGGCCGCTGAGTTCGGGGTGCGAGTGGATGTGGCGGCGAATTTCGATCAAGCGGGGTGCGAGGGTAGCGGCTAGTTCTTGGATGCGGGCAAGAAGCATAGATTATCTTGGGGAGAGCTTTAGTCAACTAGGTTAACGCATATGTTTGGGGGTGAACAGGGTTACAACGCACAAAAGTGCGATTCACGCGCGGGATAGCTGCGCCGCGCGTGCTTTTAGATAGCAATTCTATTTCGTTTGTGAATAATATTTTTTCTCACCGCAGAGGGCGATCGGATTTTTATGTGAAGTGCGATCGTCCTTTCTGTCTCATTTAGGACTTACCCATAAATACCAAAGAAACCGGGTTTTTCACGACAGTTAAAGGCCAGGATGCAGTATTTCGGTAAAAAACCCGGTTTCTGCCTCCAGGAGTACGATCGTCAGAATGTTTTAATTGGCGATCGCCAGCGCATCCGAAAACAATATAACAGAGTTAATGCTTTTAACAAGCTTCGCATCCGTCGAATTGCACAAAAGACAGTAAAATATGCAGTATCCAGATACAAAAAGGCTTAACTCATGGAACCATTACTAGCAGCAGCTTTGGCAATTTACACTATTCTTAGTACCAAAGCATTAGAAAAAGCAGGAGAAAAACTGGGGGTAGTGATAAATATGTAGTGATTAGATATTCATTGGCTCAAAACATAGTTGTAATGATGGATAAAATACCAAATA
>NZ_JAUBVR010000168.1:0-2543 GCF_036705955.1 Microcoleus sp. A6-C6
TTACAGTTCGATCGCTTTTGATGAAAGATTCTAACGCCGCTCTTTCTTTTTCCATATCTTTCTGTGGCATTTGTAAGTTATTCATTTTTTTTATTGTCACAATCAATCATTGCATATAATTATATCATAATAAGTGTAGATAATGATTTAGGATTGCTATAATCCAATACGGTTCACTTAAGATTGTCCGAAGAGAGGAACGAAGCAATCGCAGTATTTATTTTTCATGCTTTTTTGCCGCCTGGATATTTTTAAGTGAACCGTATTGCTATATTATCCAGAAAGTTCTTGAGGTGAGGTACATCGCAGTCAGCCTGCATCGGCGATTTTCCCATCGACCTGACCACGCCATAGATGAGTTTTTAGTATTCGCAAACGTTGATTAGAACCACCCAATTGGTACAGGTTTTCTTTGAGATGATACCAAAAAAAGTTAAAAACAGAGGTACTGGAATAAAAATGAATCCTCCTGTTTTTACTATCTTAAAGCCTCCCAAACCTTAAGTAAACCGCATTGCTCTATAACCTGCCGACTTACTTTAATTATGGCTTGGGTTCCATTGGTTTGGGAGCATTTGTGTTTTGCATTTAATAGTCCGAAGGTTCCCGTTCGCGACCTTGTTTCTCGCTAGCTTGCGACTTTTAGGAGGGTTACAGGAGAATTGGCTGAGTTGCGTCGCTCGCAAAATTGTTTGTGCGATCGGATACCGTGAATCTAGGTTTAATGATGAATAGGCGATCGCGATTTTTGTTATAAGTGCGATCGCTTTTATTTTGATATAACTGAAACGAGCGGATGAATAAGTCGATCGCATTTGAGGACTTACGCCAGATCGAAGATCAAGATTTCAGCATTGGCTTCGGTAGTCAGTTCTAGCACTTCTGTGCTACCAATCTGCACGCCATCGCCTTCACACAACGATTCACCGTTCAACGTCACGATGCCGCGTGCTACCTGAACCCACGCAAAGCGATCGCTGGACATCTCAAACACAACGCGATCGCCTGATGATAGCACCGAAACATAGAGATTAATGTCTTGGTGAATCGTTACAGAGCCGTCTCTCCCATCCTTAGAAGCAACCAATTTCAATTTGCCTTGCTTTGCTTCTAATCCAAAATTAAGCTGCTCGTAACGAGGAGTTAGATTTTGTGTATCCGGTAACATCCAGATTTGCAGAAAATGTACTGGGTCATCTTTGGAAGCGTTGAATTCACTGTGTTGAATGCCTGTACCCGCACTCATAACTTGGACATCTCCGGGACGGATGACCGAACCATTTCCCAGGCTATCTTTATGGGCTAATTCTCCTTCTAAAACGTAGGTGAGAATCTCCATATCGCGGTGTCCGTGGGTAGCAAATCCAGCACCAGGAATAACGCGATCGTCGTTAATTACTCGCAAACTCCGAAAACCCATGCGATCGGGATCTTGGAAGCCACCAAAGGAGAAAGTATGATAACTGTCGAGCCAACCTATTTTTGTATGACCGCGGGCATTGCGATCGTGGATCGGATGCTTGACTTGTGGATTTGACATAGAACTATCCTCCGATAATTTCAAGAATTTTTGGGATAAAGCCATCGATAAAATAACCGAGTTACACGGGGCATAACCAGATAAGTCAAACAGAAAACGGTTAGCAAAGTTAACACAAACGATCGCACTAATGGCGGTAAAACAGTCAATGCAGGCGCAAGGAGCGCTCCCAGAAGCTGGACTACGACAAAGACCGCTAATCCGGTTAAGATCGCCATTTTGTAGCGTTTGGGTGGATGCTGAACGAGCTTTCCTGGCAGGGTGAACCAGGTCTCTAAACCAGTCAGGATTTCTACATTTTGATCTTGTTGTACCAGGGGTTGTACCTTGTCGATCCAGCGTTGGCGGACGGGGGAATCCATCCATTCCTTGAGATGTTTGTAGCAATCAAACTTGAGGACGATCGCATATTCGGGATGGGATGAATCATGGGGACGGATAAAGCTAACGCCACAATGTCCGTCAAATTGTTGGGCAACTCCAGAAACATCATGCAACCATTGTTCGTATTCCTGTTCGCGCCCCGGTTTCACCAGATGTGAAATAGCGGCTGTAACGGGTTGTTTGTCGGTATCTAGTACGACGATCGCAGGTGTCATTTCAATTACGCCTCCTCTCACAATGTAAAGCTACAACCCATACCACATCAGAAGCTCGATCGCGAGCCTGCTTTTCGATCAACTGCCCCAAAAATCCAATCTGGCGATCGCAGCCGAAATCATGAGTATAATCGCCCTATGAAATGGAAGTATGGATCTTTGAGTTTGTCGCTCAGACTTGAATCGAATTATAAACCAATACGCTTGGGTTAATACCGTCAATAGAGATCAAAAAACGATGTGAGAAATGGGGTAGTGCCCTAAAGGTAAGGATGGTTGAAATTCCTTGGCAGTCTGGAGTTCATTGATTTACTACCGTGTAGGAATATCCAAGTATCTGCTCAGGACAGGGTTCAAAGTGCTGATTATTTCGTTAATGTCTTGGCTTTGTAGCTGCAAATACA
>NZ_JAUBVR010000068.1:0-32746 GCF_036705955.1 Microcoleus sp. A6-C6
AAGGAAGAAGGAAGAAGGAAGAAGGAAGAAGGAAGAAGGAAGAAGGAAGAAGGAAGAAGGAAGAAGGAAGAAGAAGGAAGAAGGAATCGACTGTACGAGCTTCAGTAATTAAGAACTTCCTAAACGTCTTAAGAACTCATATACTCTTGACTAATGACTCTTGACTAATGACTAATGACTAATGACTCTTGACTAATGACTCTTGACTAATCTAGCTTGTTGAATCCATTGTTGCACGCGATCGACTGAAGGAGTCAAATCATTGCGCTGCATTGTGGCTACATGGAGTCTGAGGATTTGTTGGTGCAACCTCTCCACGGGCATTTGAGCCAGTTGAGCTGCAGAAGCAACGCCCGCGTGCAGCAACAGCCCGCAATATTGACAGCCTACGCTCGGAATTCGAGCCAGCTCTGCCATCGCTACCCATTTATTAATATGTTTAACGTTAATGTGTAATTGATGTGCTAGCAACACTTTTGCTGCTTGTGTTTTCGTCATCCGAATTAGTTGTCCGATTGTGGTGATGCCACATTCTTCTAGTTGAGACTGGTTTTCATTGGTCAATCCTGGTAAGTGTTCGATCGGCCAGTCGCGTACTTGCGCGGAAGTTTTAGAGGCTGTGTGAGAAGTTTTCATGTTTTTTACGTGGATTTACTTATACTTTAAAGTCGAAAATATCAAACCGTCAATAGATGCGATCGCCTAGCGCGCAAAATCAACAACAACCAAACCAACGAATTTGGCTGATTGCGGGTGTTCAATTTTTGCTATATTGCTTGCACTGTAATGCTTATAGCGTTTTTGTGTTCGCAGTCTGGCACTGTTCCTGCTGAGCACAATCATGTCGGCGATGACGACAAAGACGATCGCCAAGATAGTACCAAAGATCGCAGCCAAAAATCAAATAAAGATTAGACTTTTACTGAAAATGGCTGCTAAATTTGAAGTCAGGACTTTAATGCTTTAACGCTGAGAATCTAAGGAATGAAGTCCTGACTTCAAACCAATTCAAATTTTCACTTGTTACCGATGAAAACTAAAAACTACGATTTGTTAAGAACTACTTTACACCAACGGCGGCAAAAACTTGCCAATTTAGTGAATTTTCCGGTAATTCTCTGGTCTGGGCGCAGCATTCCTCGGAATTATCCGGCACTTGTTTACCCTTTTCGCGCCAGCAGTCACTTCCTATATTTTGCAGGTTTGCCGTTAGAAAATGCTGCGATTCGCTTAGAATCTGGCAAATTAGAACTGTTCTTAGATGATGCAGATCCTAGTAGCACACTTTGGCACGGGGAAATGCCGAAAAGAGCGGAAATTGCTGAACTAATTGGGGCTGATGCTGCTTTCCCCATGACTGAATTAAAAGCGCGCTCCACAAATAGCGCAACGATCGCCCTTCAGGATAGCTTGATTCGGTTGCAACAGTCGGATATTCTAAATCGCGCTCTTGCACCGTCCAAAGCGCCAACCGGCATCGATCTAGAATTGACTCAGGCAGTCGTATCGCTGCGCCTGAGCCACGATGCAGCCAGTTTGGTCGAATTGCGTCAAGCTGCGGCTGTCACCGTAGCAGCACACAAAGCGGGTATGGCGGCAACTCGAAATGCTCGAATCGAAGCGGGGATTCGCGCTGCAATGGAAAGTGTGATCATCTCGGAAAATATGACCTGTGCCTATCCGAGTATTGTCACGGTACAGGGCGAAGTTCTGCACAGCGAACATTATCACAATCCGCTACAAATAGGAGATTTGCTGTTAGCAGATGTCGGTGCAGAAACATCAATGGGATGGGCGGCTGATGTGACTCGCACTTGGCCTGTTTCCGGCAAGTTTTCGCCGACTCAAAGAGCGATTTATGATGTAGTTTTGGCAGCGCACGATGCTTGTATTGAGAAAATTAGTCCTGGGGTAGAATATCAAGATATTCACCTGTTAGCTGCTCGGATTATGGCAGAAGGATTGGTTGATTTGGGTATTTTGCGGGGGAATGTTGAAGATTTGGTAGCAATGGATGCTCACGCGCTGTTTTTTGTGCACGGAATCGGGCATTTAATCGGTTTGGATGTTCACGATATGGAAGATTTGGGCGATTTGGCTGGCTATGCAGCAGGAAGAACGAGAAGCAGTCGGTTTGGGTTGGGATTTTTGCGGCTGAATCGTGTTTTGCGTCCGGGAATGCTGGTATCGATCGAACCGGGTTTTTATCAAGTTCCGGCAATTTTGAATAACTCTGAAAATCGCGCCAAATATAAAGAATTTGTAAAGTGGGACGAGTTGGAAAAATTCGCGGACGTGCGGGGCATACGCATTGAAGATGATATACTTGTTACCGAAGAGGGTAGAGAAGTATTAACAGGGAAATTGCCAGCGAAAGCTCAGGAAATTGAGGAGTTAGTTGCGGTAAGTATATAGGGATAGATCGCATTAGGGCGATCGTCCGCAGTTCCAACAGGCGAGACAAAAGATAAAAAAAGATGAACAAAGCTTGGCAAACAGGTATTTTGATGCTAGTTGAAAAACTAGCAGCGCAAGTCCAAAAATTTGCAGCGCGGAGACTTGCGCGATTTTTTCGCAACCGTATATCCTCGCCGCCGCCGATGCAAGCTGCACCTTTGCCCAGCAACGAAGAAGAGAGACTAAAAGCACTTCACAGCTACCAGATTCTCGATACAGATGCCGACGAAGCTTTTGATGATCTAACAGCTTTAGCATCCCACATTTGCGGCACTCCTATTGCTTTAGTCAGCTTAATAGATGCTAACCGACAGTGGTTTAAATCAAAAGTCGGTTTGGACGCGGTAGAAACTCCTAGAGAGTTAGCATTTTGCGCTCACGCTATTTTAAATCCTAACGAATTGTTAGTTATACCCAATGCTCTCGAAGATGATCGCTTTGCGGGGAATCCGCTAGTAACTGCCAATCCCAATATTCGGTTTTATGCTGGAGCGCCGCTCGTAACTTCTGACGGTTTTCCAATAGGCACTTTGTGCGCGATAGATACAGTTCCGCGCCATCTCACGCCAGAACAATTAGAAGCGCTGCGGACTTTAGGAAGGCAAGTTATTAGCCAAATGGAGTTGCGAATTAATTATGCTAAATTAAAGCGTGCCCAGATCCGGCAACAACAAGTTGAAGCAAAACTCCGTTCTAGTGACGAGCAAATTGTCAATTTTTTAGAAGGAATGAGCGATGCTTTTTTTGCTCTAGATCTCCAGTGGCGGTTTACTTACGTCAATTACAAAGCATCGCAATTTTTGCAGCGTGCGCCGGAAGAACTTTTTGGAGAAATTTTTTGGGAAGAGTTTCCCGATTTAATAAGTTCGGTATTTTATGAAGAGTGTCATGAAGCTGTAGCCAAACAAGTGGGAGTGACTTTTGATAAATATTATCGTCCCTTAAAAGTGTGGTTGGAAGTCCGGGCTTTTCCCAGTCACGATGGCATTTCTGTATTTTTTCACGATATAACCAAGCGCAAACAGATGGAATCTGCACTCAGGAAACAACAGAGAAAAACTGAAAGTTTACTGCTAAATATTCTGCCAGAACCGATCGCCAACAGGTTGAGGCGTGAACCGGGGGTAATTGCAGACAAGTTTGAAAAAGCCACAATTCTTTTTGCTGATTTGGTGAATTTTACCCAAATTTCTACCACTATGTCCGCGACTAAATTGGTACATTTGCTAAATGAAATTTTCTCAACTTTTGACCAACTTACTGACAAGCACGGGTTGGAAAAAATTAAGACGATCGGGGACGCTTACATGGTAGCGGGCGGTATTCCGATTGAACGCCCAGATCACGCAGAGGCGATCGCCGAAATGGCGCTGGATATGCTAGTAGCAATTCAGGAATTAAATGTGAAGCTAGACGCAAAATTTGATATCCGCATTGGGATTAATAGCGGCCCGGTGGTGGCGGGGGTAATCGGTACTAAAAAATTCATTTATGATTTGTGGGGAAATGCAGTAAATACAGCCAGCCGCATGGAATCTCACGGCATCCCCGGCCGCATTCAAGTTAGTTTTTATACTTACGATTTGCTGTCAGATAAATATGAATTTGAAGAGCGTGGCTTGATTGAAATTAAGGGTAAAGGGGAAATGCGGACTTATTTTATGACTGGTAGAAAGATAGCAAGCGAGATGGAAATAGTCGGAGAGTAAATATAGCATAGGGAAGTTCGGCAACGGATTTTTTAAGGGATTTAACGGAGGTCACGGATAGAGGGAATAGCGGATTTACCGCATGGATTTCAGCAATTAAGAATGTCCTGACGATGATGGCGGTTGCTATAAAGTTAAGACTTGAAAGTACCTGAACAATCAGGGGAATTCGGGAGGCTGCGATCGATCGCCAATCAGCCCCGATCGCAAACTAAGCAAAACCGCCGTCACAGATGAACCAAATCAGATTATGCTATACACACGCAGAGATATCCAAGCAATCCCAGGCGCGGTACTCGACGTTATAAAAATACTAAGTTGAAGTCGTCGGAGCCTTTAATATGGTTCAGTTTCATATTCAAACAGATAGCGATATTCCAGCGTCTACGCAACTATTCAATCAAATCAGGTTTGCGATCGCCTCGCGCCAGTTTCCACCCGGACACCGCTTGCCCAGTACCAGGCAACTAGCAATGCAGACGGGTTTGCACCGCAACACCATCAGCAAAGTATATCGACAACTCGAAAATACCGGACTTGTAGAAGCCCAAGCCGGATCGGGCATTTACGTCCGCGCTCAAGGCCACGAAGGTGGCAGCAAACTCAAATCCCCGATCCTTGATGAATATCCCCTCGCTAACAAAATAATTCAAGAAAGTATGGATCAACTGCTGGGACAGGGCTGTACGCTCAACCAAGCAAGGGAATTATTTTTGGCAGAAATTGACTGGCGACTCAGGTGTAGTGCGCGGGTGGTCGTCACAGCCCCCACAGAAGACATCGGCGTGGGAGAGCTGATGGCGAAAGAACTGGAACAAGCTTTGCGGATTCCCATCCAGTTAGTAGCGATGGAAGATTTAGGTACTTTTCTGGATAACATCTCTGCGGGAACTGTAATCACCAGTCGTTATTTTATCGGACAAGCGGAGTTAATTTCGGCGCCGCGTTCGGTGCGAGTGATTCCCGTAGACATCTATGATTATGTTGAGGAAATTCAGTTAGTGGGGAATTTGCCTAAGGATAGTTATTTGGGTATCGTCAGTTTGAGTTCGGGAATGTTGCGATCGACTGAAGTGATTATCCACAGTCTCCGGGGCGAGGATTTGCTGGTGATGACGGCTTTGCTGTCGGATGCCTACAAGATTAACTCGATCGTGCGATCGGCGAGAACAATTTTCTGCGACCAACCGAGCTTTGCTACAGTAAAAGCTGCCATTAACGCCGCCAGAGAGGATATTATTCGTCCCCCGCAACTGGTATGCTCCGAAAATTATATCGGATCTAAGTCGATTAATTTGCTCAAGCGCGAGTTGGGCTTGGGGTAAGTCAGTTGACAGTGGACAGTTGACAGTTGACAGTTGACAGAAGGAAGAGGGGGAGATTGGGAGATTGGGAGATTGGGAGATAATTGTCTAATTACCAATTACCAATTACCAATTACCAAATCTAAATGTGGTGATATCAGAAAGAGGAAAAATATGACAGTAGCAGCGCGACAAAGCAAGGCACAAATTCTAGAAGTAGAGTTGCAAAAGCACTTGCAAACAGCCGGATTTAAAAATTTACCGCTTTATATCAGTTGCGATTTTCGAGATGATTCTTTAACCGTTGTGGGAGAACACCCACGCAGTTTAGTTCTCAAAGCTAAACCGACTTTTGCGGTACTAGAAGCAGCAATTCTCGAAATAGAACCGGAAACTATTCAACAGATTGGACTTTGCTTAAAAATGACTGGGCAAAAACAGCCCTATGCTTTCCATTCTTTTACAATGCACAACCCTGTTTTGTCAAGACCCAAAACAGTGGAAGTGCGAAAGAAAACCAAGGAAATACCCGCAGCAGAAACGGGGATTGTGCTAGCAACAAATGCGGCAGATACGGCGGATGCAGCGGAGGAAATGCCGTTAGAAACAGATATTAAAGAGCAGGGAGATCATGAATATTTTCCTGATTTGTCTGAGAGTTCCAACAATTCCGATCCGATCGCCTTTAGAGTAGCTGCAATTCCTGGAGATTTTGCAGAAAATCCCTTCAATCCGCTAGACATGGAAGCGGTAACAGTTTCTCAAACACCAAAGTATTCACCGTGGGCGGTGCTGGCGGCGACAGGAATCGTCAGCTTGGCGGCGATAATTTTGGCAGGGGGTTATTACCTGTTGAGCCGCCCCTGTGTGATCGGAGAATGCCCTGCACTAGCTAATGCTAAACAGTTGAGCGACAATTCGGTAAGGACGCTGAAAACTTCCAAGGTTGCTAACAGCCCGGAAGAAGCGCAGGAACAGTTAAAAGGGGCGATCGCACTTTTGGAACCAATTCCCCCTTGGTCAATTCATCGCAGTGAGGCTCAAACCGCCCTGGAAAGCTATCGCGAGCAAAATCAAAATATCCAATCTGCGATCGATGCAGCGCGTCTGGCACAGTCGGCAGCCCGGAAAACCGAAAATCCGTCTTATTCTGCCGAGAGTGCGAAGGAAGCGCAGGCTCTGTGGCAAAGTGCGATCGCTCAACTCGGAGAAATCCCCAAAGACAGCCCAGTTTATCCGTATGCTCAAAGAAAGACGAAGGAATACCGGAAGAATTTAGCAAGTGGAAATCGGCTCCTGGGCGCAGAAACAAAAGCCGAAAAAACGTTGCTCGCAGCCAAAAGTACAGCTCAAATAGCAGAAGCTCGCGAAGCAGTAGCTCAGACAGCCGAGACATGGGGACAAGTGCAAGCAGGTTGGGAAAAAGCTCTGGACACCCTAGCAGAAATTCCCGGCAATACGCAATCCTATCAACAAGGTAAACTGCTAGCTCCGAAATACGAAACCAAGCTTTCACAAGCTCGCGAACGCAAAAATGTTGAAGGAATTTCGGAAAATGCCTACACTCAAGCTGTGACTTTAGCAGCAGAAGCTAGAATTTTTGAGGGCAAAAACGGCTGGTTTAAAGCATCAGAAAACTGGCGGAGAGCTTTGAGTTATGCCGAGCAAGTTCCGGTGGCTACTTCTTATTCCCAAAAAGCTAAACCGCTGATCGAATCCTACAAAATTTCATTGCAGCAAGCTGAAGTTAAGTTGCGGGAAGAAAGGAATCTGCAAAAAGCGCGCACGGATTTGGATAGAACTTGCAAAGGCAAGCCGAAGATTTGCGATTATACTGTTAGTAGTGGTTTGATTGCGGTGCAGATGACTCCCGGTTATGTGGAGAAGTTGCAACAAACTTTCATTCAGGCAAATAACAATAATTCTGTTAAGACTCGCCAAGCTGTGGAAAAGCACGTTGAAACTTTGCAAAAGGCCTTGGAGGCGATCGCCGAAAACGCGAAAATTCCGATGCAGGTTTACGATGGCGATGGTAAGCGGATTGCTAGTCACGAACCGAAGTAAGTGCGTTGAAGTGTGTTGAAGTGCGATCGTCCTGGCTCAGCTTAATATCGGCCGCGTCTTGTTTGTGGGGATGCTAGGTTGAGCTTGTCTGGCTAAACTAGGTGTAGGAGATTTAAATGTAGGGTGCGTCAGCCGGGGATTTTAGGTGTTTTTTGAGAAGCCGATCGCGCTGTGCACCCTTGAGGGATTTAAATGTAGGGTGCGTTAGTCTGGCGATTGTAGGTGTTGTTTGAGCAGCTAACTGCTGATGTACCGTACTACTTGATACTACTTCCCAAACAATTGTTGTCGGAGAGTCGATCGAGCCTGTGAGGCAAAATCGGCTAGAATATTTGTTTGTCTATACAATCCGAAAGTATTTAGCGTCATGGCAGTCCCTAAGAAGAAAACCTCCAAATCCAAGAAGAATATGCGTAAGGCCACATGGAAGCGCAAAGCTGTAGTGGCAGCTCAGAAAGCTCTGTCCCTGGGCAAATCGGTTCTGACTGGGCGTTCCAACAGCTTTGTGTATCCCGGCAATGAAGAAGAGGAGGAAGAATAAATAGATTAAAAATTAACCATTGGCATTTCTGATATTTTGCACCATTCTCGGTTGACAGGCTTTCCTGGCTGTTGAGCAACACATATATTTTCTTGTGGGTGGCCACTTCGGGCCGCCCTAAAGGAAAGCTTGAGAATGGTGCTAAATATGAGTTAATCCTTCCTTACATCCGGTAAAATCAGCATGGCATCGCCAAAAGAATAAAATCTGTACTGGTGATCGATCGCCTCTCGGTATAAATCCAACAGCCGAGGCCTTCCCACCATCGCACTTAACATCATCATCAAAGTAGAGCGCGGCAAGTGAAAATTGGTAATCATCCCGTCCACAACCCGCCACTTGTAACCGGGATAAATAAACAAATTTGTCTGGCCGCAAAAAGGTTGCAAGGAAAAATCGCCACTCGCCGCGGCAGATCCCTCTAAAGCTCGCACTGCTGTAGTACCCACCGCAAAGATCCGCCCGCCTCTAGCTTGAGTTTCGCGGATTTTCTCTACGGTGGCGGCCGATACTTCCACCCATTCATTGTGCATTTGGTGAGTCGTCACGTCTGCCACCTCCACGGGGCGAAACGTCCCTACTCCGACGTGGAGGGTGACAAAAGTTTTGTCAATTCCCCGCTGCTCCAAGCGGCTAAACAATTCTTCGGTGAAGTGCAGACCTGCTGTGGGGGCCGCCACCGCCCCAGGTTTTTCGGCATAAACAGTCTGGTACTGTTCCGGCGAAGCTTGGGACTTGTCAATGTATGGCGGCAGGGGTACATGGCCGTATTCGTCCAAAAACTTCGCCAGAGTCGCATCTGTGGGGATGTCAAACTCTAACAGCCGTCCTCCTGTTGACTCATCCCTGGCAATTACTGTAGCAGTCAATCGACGATCGACTGCCACAGCGTCGGGAAGGCAACAGCAAGGGCCTGCGGATTCTTCACAGTGTGGATCAAACTCAATTTTTGCTCCTAATTTTAAGCGTTTCCCTGGTTTAACCAAAGCGAGCCAGCAGTTGTGCTGCCGTTCTTCCATCAACAATATCTCCACAGCCGGGCCGTTGGGTTTGTGCCCGTAGAGCCTCGCTGGCAACACGCGGGTGTTGTTCAGTACCAGCAAGTCTCCGGGTTCTAGCAAATCGGGTAAATCCCGGAAAATCCGGTGTTGGTGACTGCTGGGAGAGTCTACCACCAGCAACCGAGAACTGTCCCTCGGCACTACGGGATTTTGGGCAATGCGCGAGGGCGGAAGTTCGTAGTCATAACCGTCCAAAGACCAGTCAATCTCTGTCATCTGGTGAATTCCTGTCAAAAATCTGTCAACTGGGTAACAAATTGGGTAAAAACCCCCATCTCAAGTCGGGTGGTTTTCCCCTTGTGGTGGCGGGTAGAGTCCGCGAGTATAGAGGTATAGCATCAGCTTTGCTCATAAGGCTCATAAGGATCGTTATGGAATACCTCTACTACATCGCCAATACTAGCCTTACTCTGAGAGTCGTGGATTACCTACGCACAGCTCATCATCTTCCCTTGCAATTTATCACTGTTATTCACCAAATAGACGGCTGGGTGGTGAAGGTGAAAATGAGCCAATATTTAACTCCAGGAATGCACGGAGATTTTCGGGCTTTTATGAACGAACTGGGGATTCCTTACGATCCTGAAATTCGCTTGCAGATGGCACTTTGGAGTTTGGAAACCGGACAGTCGCCGCTGAGCGTGATGCGTCGCTACCAGGTGGCAGTGGTTTGTCACGGCAGTCCTGACCGTAAGGAAATTGAAGCGTTTCGCCAACAGTTTGTCAAGGGTCTGGGATATTGCCCGGAAACTTTGGCCTAGACTGCTACGCATATAAATTAACTGTGATGGCAGAGAGAGAGGGGGAGAAGGCGATCGGGGGAGAGGATTTAACGCTGTTTCCACGTCCGTTAAAGTTGAAGAGAGATATGGGCGGCAGTAAGGGCAAGTTAACAATTAAAAATTACTAAGTGGCATTGCTTTTTGATTTTACCGTGTAATTTTTAATTTGACATTTCTAATTACTAAAAGCCGATCGAATGTATTCTTGCAGGGTGAGCAGGTAATTTCCGGCAAGGACGGATTGAGAGTTAGGCACCGTTAAGGGTGGTACTATGTGCTTCGTGTTTTGCCGTGAGGGTTCGCACCTGACTAGGGCGACATCAAAGCGACAAGAATTATTTGCTAAATCTGGACGAGTGCTTAAAAATATTTCGGCGGTTTGCCAAAGTTTGGCTTGTTTTGTGGCACTAACAGCCAGCATTCCGCCAGCATCCCAATTTCTGCGGCGGCGAGTTTTGACCTCTACAAAGGCTAATGTCGGGAATCGGTGATTGGGAATGCCTGGTTTTTTGGCGCTGTCTTCATCTTTTCCGAGAGCAATGATGTCAATCTCTCCCCAGCGACAGTGGTACTGTCGATGCAGAATTTCCCAACCTTGCTGCTGTAACCACTCGGCGACTAAGTTTTCTCCCAATGTGCCCAAAACCCTAGATTTTGGGGATTGAGGAGAGTTGGAGTCGGCGGGAGCTAGGGAAGAGGATCGCTTTCTGGTAAAATTCAATTCTGAACTTTCATCGCTGCCCATTAGCTTTAAATTGTATGACTTCTGGAATTCGCCAACATATTTATACTTTCTTGCTGAGTTTTATTATTTTAGCAGTAATTGCCGCTGGGGCGATCGCCATCAATCCCGCACCTGCTTTCGCCTTGGATCGTGACAAAGAAATTCTAGTTGGCGCTGATTTTAGTGGACAAGTTCTGACTAACGACAGTTTTAATAAAGCTAATCTTCGCAACAGCAATTTTACTAATGCAGATTTACGAGGCGTAAGCTTGTTTGGTGCCAATATGGAAGAGGCAAATTTAGAAGGCGCTAATTTAAGGGGTGCGACTTTGGATTTGGCTCGCATGATGAACGCAAATTTAACAAATGCTATCCTTGAGGGTGCTTTTGCTTACAATACCAGACTGGAAGGAGCTGTGATTGACGGTGCTGATTTTACTGAGACACTGCTGCGAGACGATATGATCGAAAAACTTTGTAAAGTCGCAAAAGGTACTAATCCGGTGACTGGGAGAGAGACTCGCGAAACTCTGTTTTGTGATTATTAAAAGATAGGACGTACGGTTTCAACCGCCGTGTCTTTTAAAATCTTATTAGCCCCAAGGTACGGAGGTTAAATCGTAAAAATTAACTTGACGCAGCCGCTCTAATTCCTCTATCCATTCTTGTTCGGCGCAGAGTTGCTGGTAATATTCTATGGCAGCATCGGTTTTCTGCCACATATCGAGTGCAATTCTCCGCCGCTTGATGCTGATGATTTGCTCGATACAGGCGATCGCAGATCGAATGACTAAAGGCGCGCGATAAACGTTTCTTTCGGAAAACTCGTTTAAATGAAATAAATGGGAGATTTGATTGAGTTGAGTAGGATATTCAATGAAGCTATCTTGCAATTTCAATATTAACTCAGTAGGCGCTGCTTGTAAATAGATGTTGTGCAATATTTCTGCATTCAAAATTAAGTGCCACAAAAATCTGTGATGAGACAAGCTAAACTGCACATCTCTAGCTTCTATGGCTTCTCTGACTTCTTGGCGGTATTCGGGACAGTGTAAGTAAATCTGCAATAATTGCGCTTCTGCTTCTTCTAACAGACTTCGGGCTGCTACTGAAAAGCCTGTTTTTGAGCTTTTGCTTTCGCTGGTACGTTGTTTTTTATATTGTTTGTTCGGCTTTAGCTTGTTTCTAATTAACAGAGGCATTGTCAAAGCTTCGTCTTGACTCAGCCGCTGTCCCCAATCGCTGACTACTTGATTTAATAAGTTTTCGGCGAGCATTTTTGTGAGTCGAAAATCTCCTTTGCTGAGGATTTCGGCGCATTTTTGTAGATAATGTGATAGCTGATTGTCATCAGTAATATTGGTTAATAATTTAATAATTTTTTTGGTAATTTGCTGGGAAGTATCTGCTTGTTTCAAATCTTGATTGACGAGCATTTGTTGCAGTTGCCAGTCGATCCACAATGGAGCGTTTTCGAGCAATTCTCGATACTGTTCTGGGGAGTATGTTTTGAGATATTCGTCGGCATCTTTGCCGTCGGGAATGTTGAGCACTCGCAGTTGTACTTCTCCTTGATAGGCGAGTTGTTCTATTTCTCCAATGGCGCGCTCTGCTGCTTTAGTGCCTGCTTTGTCGGCGTCGAAGTTGAGGATAATTTGTTTAGAATCAGTGTACCGCAATAACTGCCGCACTTGGTTTAAACTCAGGGCTGTGCCGAGGGAGGCGACGGCGTTGGAGATGCCCGCTGCCTGAAGTGCGATCGCATCAAAGTACCCCTCTACGACGATCGCGCGATCGGCTTTGCTAATGGCTGTTTTGGCTGTATCTAAGCCATATAAAGTCTTACCTTTATCGAACAGTTCTGTTTCAGGAGAATTGAGGTATTTCGGTTGTTCGTCGCCGAGAGCTCTGCCGCCGAAACCGATGACTCTGCCTTGGGTATCGCGAATGGGAATCATGATGCGGTTGCGGAAGCGATCGTAATAGCCACTGCCGCCTGATTTGCGTGGTACAATTAGTCCTGCTTGTTCTACTAATTGCGCGGGATAGTTTTTTTGTTCTACTAAATAACTATACAGTGCTTCCCAACCTTGGGGTGCATAACCTATTTGAAATTGTTGGATAGTTTCTTCGCTGAGTTGGCGATCGGATTTGAGATATGCTAAGGGTTCTTGTCCTTGGGTTTGCCGCAATGCGTGTTCGTAAAACTTGGCTGTTAGTGCTGAGATTTCATAAAGTTGTTCCCGCAGAGAAATTTGGCGCTGTAATTCTTGTCGGTGTTCTGGTTCGACTGTTTTGATGGGGACTTGATAATTTTTAGCTAGTTCTAATACGACTTCGCTGAAAGAGCGTTTGTCTAATTCCATGAGGAATTTAAAGGCATTCCCGCCTGCACCGCAGCCGAAGCAATAGTACATTTGTTTGGCTTGATTGACAGTGAAACTAGGAGATTTTTCGTCGTGGAATGGGCATAATCCGACGAATTCTTTGCCGCGTTTTTTTAAGATGACTCGACCGGAAATAACGTCTACTATGTCGGCTCTTTGTTTGACTTCTTCGATTGTTTCTGGGTGCAGCCTGGGAACTTGCATAGGGCTATTTTATGACAATTAAAAGTATGTTTATTTTGAACGATCGCACAATTTGAGTTTTCGTAGAAACCGGGTTTTTTATGAAAATATTTCGTTACAGCCCGTATCTTCGGCTTAAAAACTCGGTTTATTTGGTCTTAAGTAGGTGGTTACAAATAAACATTAGATGAGGAGAGGGCGGGTTTTGTACTCATCTTCTCGCTTGTATACGAGTGCTCTTAGCTGAACCCGCTCCTACCAGGGGCGGGTTGACCAACCATCTATAATTCCCACAAACAATTCACATAAACCCGCCCCACCAAGCGACTATTTCCTAAGATACAAAATTGGATAGCCAATTAAGCAAGTTCAATTCATGAAGAATAATTTGCCTAGCTTCAGCAATCTTCTCCCTCGCTTCTTGCCAATAATCCGCAGTAGCAATCACTTCTTTAATAAATTCTACTCCCTTTTGATCCAAACTAGGCAAGCGCAAAAAACTTCCCGCAGGCAACAACTTATCCGCCGCCGCACCGCCGTAATAAATCGGCAAATTCCAAGCTAACAAAGCATCCCAAAGTTTCTCGCTGACATACCAATCATTTTCTGCATAATTTTCAATAGCCAAATTGTAATAATAAGGTGCGACGGCGTGCCATTTATTGTTAACCGTGCCATTTCCCCACGCCCAAGTTGGCAAATTTCGCCCGTAAAGGTCAAAATCTAATTCTGCTTCTTGCAGCAATTTTATAAAATCTAATCTGCGCCGATGGTTGGCGGTGCGACTAACGCCCGAAGTTATCCAAGAACAGGATTTAGTTTTATTTGGTAGTGGCATTTCGTTCAATTCTCGAAATGAGTTAGAGTGATACCAAATCGCGGGCATATAATCGGGTTTGGGTGCGAAGTCGTCGGGCCCGGAAACGTAACCGCAATCAAGTTTTGCTTGTTCGTAGTTGGCTTTGGTGATCTCAATTACTTCTGCTAAAGGTGGCTCTCTAATTAGGTAGATAATGCGTTCTTTGGGAACGTTGCGGAATTTATGTCGAATGTCATTATCTGGATTTTGATGCTTGTATTGGCGTATTTTGTCGAGCCATGACTGCTGTTTGGGCTGTCGGGGAAAGTCGAATTGATACATGAGTAAAAAATCTGGTTCTGGATGGTTGGCGAGCATTTGAATGTTGCCCCATTTTCCGAAATTTTCCGGTGTTTGTTGCCACAACCAATCGCTTTGGTTCATGCCTGGGTATGTGGTAATTGTGCCGATAATTTTTGGGGTCATAAATTGATGTTTTGCGGGTTTTATTCTTGAGTCTGGGTAGGCAGACTTTGTTTGTGTAGTCGCGGTTTAAACCGCCGACTCTTATCTAACAAATAATTTGCGATCGCACATCCGCATCCACATAACTCAAAATTTTTTCTATTCTATTTTCCCAAGAAAACTGCTTGACAAAATATAATGTTTCTGCATAACCTTCGCTCCTCCTCGGATATTTGGCTAAACTATCTCGAATGCTTTGCGCAAACCTATATGGGTTATCCGGTTCGCACCAAATTGCAGCTATTTTTCCAGATTTGAATTCCATTAAAGATGCAATTTCTGTGGCTATAATTGGAGTTCCCGATGCCATATAATCAAAGAATTTTAAAGGAGATGTGAATGTTGCAGCCTCTGTCTGACAGTGAGGGTGAGTCAAAACATCCGCCGCTTGCAGCAAGCTGGCTAGTTGATTTTGAGGCAGGTAGCCGAGAAAATTGATGTTCTTGACCTGCTTGTCTGTGGCTAGCTGCTGGTATGCTGTTACTTGGGATGAGTCACCACCGGCGATCGCAAATTGAACTTCCGGCAACTCCCGCGCCACATCCACCAACATATCCACACCTTTAAATGGGTAAAGTCCGCCCGCGTAAACTGCTAAATACTGCCTATCATCGGCTAATAATTGCTGTCGCCAATTCTCCGCTGCGACTGTTTGTCTCACCAAAAACAACTGGTTAAAACCATTGTGCAGCATAATGACTTTTTCCGCTGGCATCCCATTCTCAATCATGGTATGTCGCACAGTATCAGCAACAGTTACAGCAATTTGAAATAAAGGATTGCAAACAATTTCCGGCTCAAACTTCTTATTTTCATGGTGATGTTGTTCGTAGATAGCGGGAATTCCATTTTTGATGGCAGCTTTGACAAAGTTCCAGTCGCGGCTGTGGACAATTTTTGTCGATTTAAGCAGGTGAATCGGTAAATAGTATTTTGAAACTATTGTACTCGCACTCGTCCACTTGCTGTCCCAAAAGTCGATCGGCCACGGTACGGGCAAATCTGCTACTTTTAGCTGTTCCTGAAGATTGTAAATTTTGGCAAGTTGATCGTCCGGTTTTCTCGGTCTAAAAGGAAAAAGCAAATCAACCGGATTCAAAGCACTCCAGCCTTTGCGGAGGTATGCCAAAACTGCTGGATAACCGAGATTTGCGGCGGCATTGGCAGAGTTGGTAACTTGAACTAAGCTGGCTACATTGGGTTGCGGTAAAGTATTTCTGGTAAAAAATACATAATATTTAGACATGGATTTTTAACTGATTTTCTACTTGTTAACTGTCTGACGCTTAATCGTACTTTCTATAAATTCTAAAGTCGTGAAAATATTAGCAGCCGAATGATATGATTCTCTGATTAACTCATCTCTTTCTTCGGGAGAATCAACCATTTCATCTACTAGCAATTTCAGGTAAGCTATCATCGGAGTCAGGCGAGTGCGAATTTCGTAAGAACCTCTAATTAAAGCTTCATCACGAGCGGTTTCTTCGGCAAATTGCATTGAATACAAGCGAGTGTAGTAACCTCCCTTGGCGAGCAATTCTTCGTGGGAGCCAATTTCTACTACTTGCCCGCGATCGATTACGGCGATTTTGTCGGCTTTTTGGACTGTGGAGAGGCGGTGGGCGATCACTAAGGTTGTGCGATCGCAACTCAGTTTCTCGATCGCCGATTGCACATACCTTTCCGAAACCGTATCCAACGAACTCGTAGCCTCATCTAAAATCAAAATTTCCGGGTTTTGCAGCAAAGCTCTAGCAATAGAAATTCTCTGACGCTGCCCTCCCGATAATATCACACCGCGATCGCCAATTTGAGTATCCAACCCCTCCGGCAACAGTTCGATAAACTCATAAGCATTCGCCCCCTGTGCCGCTTGCACAATTTCTGCCTCAGTCGCTTGGGGCTTAGCGTAAGCAATATTTTCGCGCACAGAAGCATTAAATAAAAACGTATCTTGGCTAACAATACCCATCGCTTTTCTGAGACTTTTTAGATCAAATTCGCGCAAATCCGTGCCATCTATCGAGATATTACCTTCTGTAGGATCGTAAAATCTCGGCAATAAATCTGCCAAAGTTGACTTCCCAGAACCCGAAGTTCCTACCAAAGCCAAAGTAGTGCCGCAAGGTAGAAATAAATCAATTCCTTGAAGGACTAAACTTTTGTGATTCGGATAACTAAAAGATATTTTATTAAAACTGATTCCCGATCGCAAATGAGTGTAAGGCACAGAACCGTTCAGCATAAACGGCTTGTCATCGCAGCTCAAAAAATCATTAACCACCTCTACACTAGCCGACGTATTAGCAAATTGACTGCGCCCGCTATTCAACTGTGAAATTAAAGGGATTAATCGAAACAGTACCAATAAATAGGTTAATAAAATTGTAGCAATAGACTCTATCTCATTCGCAAATATTGTGCGACCTATAAATACAATCAAAATTATAACTATCAAATTAACAACTTCGTTAATTGGGGCGATCGCCGCATAATTTACCTGAGCCTGAAAATCCGCTTGTTCTCGCCTTTGAATTAAATGCTTGATCCGCTGATACTCCCTTTCCTCGTTCCCCGTTGACTTAACCAGCCGAATCCCTGTAATCGTTTCCAACACCCTAACCGAATAATCTTTCGACATTTCAGAAAGAAGGTGGCCAAAATGCTTGGAACGGTTAATAATATATTGATTTGTCCAAGCAACTAACGCCAGCAAAACTGTAGCTGTCACCGTCAGTTTCCACGAGATAGAAAGTAGCAGACCCACAAAAACCAAAACCGTGATTGAGGTAGTAAACATTCCGATGGCCGTACCAACTGCACTAGCAGTCCGACCAATCTCTCCGCCTAATCTATTAATTAAATCCCCGACTTTAGTTTTAGAGTAAAAATCTAAATCTACTTCTAACAACAACCGCAAACCTGCGTCTCGCAAATCAAAAGTCAGAGAGCGGGTCAGAGAAGTAGCTACTAAAGTATTGATATAACTCGCAACATTTTTTAAAAAAATTGCCAGCACAACCGCCCCGGTCATCAGCATTAAACGCTGATTTCCGGGCATTCCCTCAAAGGGATACATCAAAGTTTTAATTAGAGGTGGAGCACCACGCAGCTCGATAGCTTCCTCTAAAAAACTTAAAAGCACTGGTACAATCAGAGTAGTGCTGATACCGTTAAATAAAGCGCCAGAAAAGCCCAGCATCACAGTTAAGAGAATCCTGCCGGGATATCGTCTGGCAAATTTTAGGAGTAGCTTATTTGCAGACATGAAGCATTCCCAGCTAAACAGTACGGCATCTCAAAATATTCTTTAATAACAGACAGTTTTTCTTCCTCCCGTGAGTGGTTTTAAAATAACATTTACAGACCTGCGATTATATCTGAAAGAATCGGTTTCATTGCTTGAATACTATATTTTTTCATACATCTTTCCCGAGCTTTCATTCCTTGTAAATTAGCCGCTGTCAAATTTTGAAATATCCATTGAATTTTTTGTGAAATTTGAGCGGGAGAACTCGGATCGACTAAATAACCCGTTCCCCCTAAAATTGTTGGAATATCCCCCACTCGCGTAGACAAAACAGGCTTAGCCATTGCCATGCCATCTGTCAACTTGAGCGGAAACTGAGCCACGGCTGTGAGAGTTTCTCGCTGAGGAACAACGACAACATGAGCCGCCGCTACAACCGACGGCATCGTCTCCACTGGAAACCTTGGCAGTTTAATAATCCAACGCCCCCATTGTTTCACAAGTTTATCATCATAATCATCATAAGGACTCCCGCCGACGATCGCTAATTTTAAATCGGGCTCATTTAACTGTTCAAGCGCCATCAAAACATCCTCCACGCCTTTATGAGGTCGCGGTGCCCCCGGAAACATCAGAACTCTATACCCGGACAAGCCGTAACGCTGTCTGCTCAATTCAGGATTGTATTTAGCAGGGTCGAACATTACAGTATCCTTACCATTCGGCAAATATACACCACCAAAACGCTGTTTTAAAAACTCAGTATGAACGGTGACTGCATTAGCACGGTGGATGAGACTTTCCATCCACTTGAGATAGAGCGGATTATCTGGTTCTCTCAATTGACCGTTGTGTTTAAAAATATCTCGATAAAGTTGTTTGAAAGAAGGACGGTATTTCCATTCATCTCCGCCGTACCAGCTCAGTTCCCAGTCATCTATATCTAAAATTAGAAAGTGGCGAGTCGTCAGTTTTTTTAGCAGTGATAACCCAAAACTTGTAGGTTTAGGTTTGACTGCATAAATAATATCCCCATCTATTTTTTTCCAAAGTTTTTGAGCATCCCTCAAAAACCCCGGATAATTGTTACCAGGTATCGCACATACCCGGATATTTCGGGGAGGAATAGCATACAATTCCTTGCCAAACTGAAATCCAACAACTTCTACATCACATTGAAGCTCTATCAGGACTTGAGCTAATAAAAAAGCACGAATTGCACCTGCTCCTGACAAATCGCTCACTACTAATGAAACTTTCACTGAGTATTTTGTTTATAACATTTGTTTGATTTTCCTACTTAACCGAGCTTTTGTCAAGGCGATGGGTAGTCACGCACTCCCGACCAAAGAAACCGGGTTTTTAACTAGGACAAAGGGCAGCAAGGAAGTATTTTGGCAAAAAAAAGTGATGAATCCAGAACTGTTATTCACTCGATCAATAATTCTCCTAGGTGAATTTTTAGATATATTTTCTGATATGTTGAGGCTAATTTTTTTTATTTTGGGCTAATTTTTGTTGTTTTTGATGCAGTTTACCAACAAACTTTAATTATTTAAAACGCCAGGGATTGTTAAGTTGATTTGGTAAAAATATTTTAGCAGTGCGATCGACTATTTGAGTCAAGAACGATCGCGTCACGTTCTTCGCGTACTGAGGGCGGTAAGGATAAGTGCAGTGCATTACTTTAATCGGTTTGTCGATCGCATAAACATCTTTCCACTTATCCAAGTAATTGTAAACCGGGGACAAAGTTGTCATTTTCGGTTTCACCGATTCAACAGCCGCCGCAAAAGCTCCCTGGTCTTTCAATAGTAGCACATTTTGATGCGCCACTACCATGTCGAAATATTTCTTAAAGTTTATAAACAATTCCTGAGTTTTACTGCTTTTCGTAAAAGCGATAAATCCGCCATTGTATTGAATGCTATTTTCATTTAGCGGCAACCCGACAGACTGCAAAGTTGACAGAATATCCTGCTTGACTCTTAATAAATTTGCAGCTTTAGCAATCGCCGGCTGCACATCTTCAGTCACCAACAAATCCACCCCATCAAGAAGATCAAACACCTCATCAATTGGCGACAGCAAACAAATATCACAATCCATATAAATAGTTTTCTCAAATAAAGATTCCCCGTACAAAGCCAGCTTAGCTTGCCGCGACGCTAAAACCGGATTTTCGTGAGACGGTGCAGGTTTCAATATGACATTTCCAAACAGCAGAAGTAAAGGATATAAAAATTGAGGGACTCTATCTATTAAAATAATAATGGGTTCGCGGTGAAACTTCCTGACAGACGCCAAAAAATGAACGCAATCCTGGAAAGAGTAAAGACCAGTTAATATAGTGATAAATCCCTTGACTGCTAATTTATTTGAATTCATTGATTTACTTATTTACCTCAGTGTGTCCACTCCCAAAAGCTCTCACTCCAGTCATCTCGATCGTGAAAAATTCCTTGCCATTCATAAAAATGTACAAAATCTTTCAGGTTAATTGTTTTATTGACATTGCGGATCATGTAAAGAGGTTTATCTCCATAAAAAGAAGCCCACATAGTATAACTGCTAGGTGGCCCGACAACATAGTCGCACTCAGCCAAAGCATACATATCTTCAATTAAATGACCACTGCCAAATCCACAGTTAAAATTATCAAATAAACTCGGATTTTGTGTAATATTAGAACAAATCAAAAACTTGATTTTTTTTCCTTCAAATAGCCTTACCACAGAATTCATGAATTTTAAATATTGCTCAGTTGTGTAAAAGTATCTCCCCTTTTGATGCTCAGCATAATCCCCTTGGCGGATGTGAATTCCCACGAGCATATCAGAATTATTTTTTAAATTTAATATCAAACGATCTACATTGATTCTATATCGCTCTAATGGTGTAAAGTATGCTCTAATCGGGTCGGCGTACTTGTGTAACTTGGGCAGATCTTCTACAAACCAGCCATCTCGAAATAGCCAGCCTTGAAAAAAAATAATTGAACCGTGCTTGATTTGTTCAATTTCCTGATATTTGAGCCAACTAAAAGGTTGTTGTCGGGTTATTTTTTGCGTATTTAATGTTTTTTTGTTGCTTAAATACTTAACTAATTTGTAATATTTGCTTCTAACAAGCTTGTTACCTGCTGCGGTAAAATATGGAGGAGGATAACAACACAAAAAATCACCAGCGGTTCCCACAAAGAATTCTGCATATTCGTCAAAAGCAGGATTGAGAACAATCAAATTATGCTCGATCGCCCAAGCAATGAAATTAGCAAAAAGTAGCAGTCGGTTTCCGAGTTGTCCCGATTTAGCAGATATTATTAGCATTTAGCATATTGTATTTTTGGGGCGGGCGTCCCGCCCACCCCACAACAATTAAATCAAACTTTGCTGTAATGGTAAAGTGCGCCATAAGCACCCTACATATTAAGGAGAGTGGCGTTTTTGATGCCACTGCCAAGCATGGGATATAATATCCTTAATGTCGGGATATTCTGGAGACCAACCCAAGGTTTTGATGGCTTTCTCGCTGCTGCCAACTAAAGCAGGCGGGTCTCCCGGACGCCGATCGCACTCAACAACCTTAATCTCTTTTCCCGTCACTTGGCGAGCCGTTTCTATCACCTCTTTTACCGAAAATCCGCCGCCGTTGCCCAAATTAAAGAAATCAGATTTGCCACCATTTAACAAATATTCCAATCCCAAAATGTGAGCAGACGCCAAATCGTTTACATGAATGTAATCCCGAATGCAAGTACCGTCAGGAGTATCGTAATCGGTGCCGAAAATCGAGATTGAATCTCGTTTCCCCAAAGCAGCGAATAACACCAGCGGGATTAGGTGAGTTTCTGGATTGTGATCCTCTCCTAACAACCCGTTCGGATCTGCCCCAGCCGCGTTAAAATAGCGGAAACAAACAGACTTGAAATCGTACGCAGGGTCAAAGTCCAATAAAATCCGTTCTACCATTAACTTAGTAGCACCGTAGGGATTGATCGGATTTTGTGGATGGTCTTCGGTGAGCGGGATTTGCTCAGGTACGCCGTAAGTCGCGCAAGTAGAAGAAAACACAAATTTCTTGATACCAGCAGCGATCATTGCTTCCAAAAGTGTAATCGTGCCGATGACATTGTTGCGGTAATATTTAGCTGGATCGGTAACAGATTCGCCGACGTAAGCGTAAGCTGAAAAGTGCATCACCGCAGCAATATCGTGGCTGGCGAATAGGTTGTCGAGTAGGGCGCGATCGTTGGTATCGCCAACTACTAATCCCACTTGCAAAACCTGCTCTACTAAGTCTTGGTGTCCGTAGACTAAATTATCCAAAATTATCACACCGTAACCTGCGTTTTTCAGTGCTAATACTGCGTGAGAGCCAATATATCCTGCTCCGCCTGTCACCAAAATTGTTGGTTTTTCTGTACTCATTTTATTTTGGGTTGTTTGGTAACTGCAACGGTAGATTGTATTGTGAACAGGGTTTAGTTAAGCCTGCTTATTCCCCGGAGATCCCCCTAAATCCCCCTTAAGAAGGGGGACTTTGAGAATTCTCTTGTTCCCCATTTCTAAGGGGGATTTGAGAATTCTCTTGTTCCCCATTTTTAAGGGGGGATTTGAGAATTCTCTTGTTCCCCATTTTTAAGGGGGGATTTGAGAATTCTCTTGTTCCCCCCTTTTTAAGGGGGGCTAGGGGGGAGCTGATTTAACTACTGCAACTGTCAACTGTCAACTGAAAAATTCAATCGATAAACTTGAGGCGACCAATTTGGATATAATCAAATATCCGATTGATTTGATATCGATCCTCCTCGGAAATTCTATCATCAGATAGGATAGTAGATGTTAAAACTAAATGTTCTCGGCGAGCAATCTTGCCAGACGCGACAATTCGATCGACCATTTGAGAAATTGTTAAATTGGATTTGTTTGGAGATGTTCGCATTTATTCGATCGCATTTATGTCAGAATAATTAAAGCTGGTGGCAGTTCTTGATCCAAAAATCGTGCATACCAGACCACAAGTTTATTTGTGGAACAGCATAAATAATGTATCATAGTTGTACTTCCAAAGATAGATGCGCGGAGTTGAACATTCAGCATTTTGCTTTTGTATAGCTCTCACACTAATCAAATTCTATAATAATTTTCCGATAGAGGCAGTTTTATATGCAGGTTTATCGAATCCCGGTACTGTCCGACAATTACATTTTCTTGCTGCACGACCCCGATCGCAACATAGCAGCCGTCGTCGATCCAGCCCAAGCAGAACCGGTCTTGCAGCACGTGCGATCGCTCGGAGCCGAATTAACAGCAATTTTCAACACGCACCACCACAACGACCACATAGGCGGCAACCAGCAACTGATCGATCGCTTTCCCCAAATTAAAGTTTACGGCGGCGCACAAGACAGAGGCAGAATTCCCGGACAACAAGTATTTTTGCAAGGGGGCGATCGCGTAGAATTTGCCGGCAGAACCGCCGAAGTCTTCTTCGTACCAGGCCACACAAAAGCTCACATAGCCTACTACTTCCCCGCGCGAAACCAAGGGGAAACCGGCGAATTGTTCTGTGGGGACACCTTATTTGCTGGAGGCTGCGGCAGACTGAAAGAAGGCACTCCGGCTCAAATGCTAGCCTCCCTCGAACAATTGCGAAACCTGCCCGACAATACGAGAGTTTGGTGTGCCCACGAATACACGCTGACAAACTTGCAATTTGCGATCGGCGTAGATGGTGACAATCCCGATTTGCAGCAGCGTTTGGGCGAAGTCAAAGAGGCTCGGAGTCGATCGCAACCTACAATACCATCATCGATCGGCATCGAAAAAAGCACAAACCCATTTTTGCGCTGGGATTTTCCCAACCTCCAATCAGCGGCAAACACCCGCGATCCTGTCCAAACCTTCGCTCGATTGCGCGGCATGAAAGACAGGTTTTGACGAATACCAAGGGCGACGATAGAATAATTGTACAGGCTTTGACATCTCTCTGAGATTGAATTGTTACCCTGTTTTAATTAAAATTTCTTCTGAATTATGTCCGTATAATTAATCAGCGCGATTGGCTTAGCCAAAACTCAAACCGTTGTTAGAAATCGATGAAAAATCTAGGCAATACTGAACCCCAACGGCAAATCGACCCCTGTGTTTCAACGCATTCTAACAACGCGCTTTACCCGGGCGCGCCTTTGCCAACAGATATAGGGATGGTTTTGCAATTGGCAGACGGCAGCATTCAGGGGTGCAATGCTCGTGCCCAGGAACTGTTGGGGCTCACAGCAAAACAGATGCAGGATTCCTCTTCAATAAACTGTCCGTGGCAGACTGTGCGTCAAGATGGCTCGGATTTTGCCGGCGAGACGCACCCGGCGATGGTGGCGCTCTCAACCGGGCAGCCAAGCTCAAATTTTATTATGGGCTTTTATCAACCGCAGGGAGAATTGATTTGGTTGAATCTCAATTCTCAACCTTTATTTCAAGGAGATCGATCGACTCCCTATGCAGTAATTACCACCTTCACCGAAATCGCTCAACCTCAGCTACAAGAAGTGACTCAGCCGCCCGTTACGCAACTTTCAGACACCCTCGAAAGTATTTCCGACGGTTTTTTTGCTTTGGATCGAGACTGGCGATTTACTTACCTCAATTCTCAAGCGGCGCGGTGGCTGAATCGACTCCCACAAGAGGTGATTGGTAACAGCGTTTGGGAAGAGTTTCCCGAATCTGTGGGCAGTTTGTTCGAGCAGGAATACCGGCGCTGCGCTGCCGATCGAATTACGGTTAGTTTTGAATCTTTTTATGGGCCGCTCAATGCTTGGTATGCAGTACGAGCTTATCCGATCGCATCGGGAATTGCCGTTTATTTTCAAGATATCACCGAGCAAAAAGCGGCTCAGGCTGCTTTTATTAAACAAGCCCAAACGGCGCGGCAACAACTTGCAGAAATCGAGGCGATTTATGCTAGCGCTCCGATCGGACTTTGCTTTATCGATACCCAATTCCGATTTGTCCGCATTAACGATCGCCTAGCAGAAATTAACGGAATTCCAGCCGCCGCCCACATCGGTAAAACATTGCGCGAAATCTTGCCAGAAATGGCAGATGATTTAGAGCCGCTTTACAGACAAGTTATTGAAACTAAAATTCCCATCGCACAGCTCGAAGTTACCGAAAAAAACTCAGCACAGCCTGGTGTAGAACGCGATTGGCTGTTGAGTCTCTATCCGCTGAAAGCCCAGGACGATCGCGTACAGGGCGTGAATGTGACGGTGTACGAAATTACCCATCGCAAAGCTACCAAAACAGAAATTCAACGGCTTAATCAGGAACTAGAGCGCCGAGTTAACGAACTGCAATCAATATTTAATGCTTTACCTGTCGGGATGGCGATCGCAGACGACCCGCATTGTAAAGTAATTCGCGCTAACCTGTTTGCTCAGTCAATGCTCGCAGTGGCGCCGGATGCCAATATTTCTGCAACCGGAGAGCAAGCCGAACTTCTGCCATTCAGACAACTGATCGACGGACAGGAAATCCCCCTACAAGAACTCCCAATGCAGCGGGCTGCGGCTTCGGGCACCGAAGTGCGGGATCTGGAAATTCAAATTGTGCGATCGGACGGGATGGTATTAGATTGGTTGGTGAATGCAGTTCCGTTATTTGACGCACAGGGCGCAGTTCGCGGCTGTGTGGCGGCTTTTGTGGATATTAGCGATCGCAAACAAGCAGAAGCAGCTTTGCGCCGCTCCGAGGAACGCTATCGCACTTTGTTTGAGTCCCTAGACGAAGGTTTTTGCGTCATCGAAATGCTGTTTGACGACAACGAAAAGCCGATCGATTACCGCTTTTTGGAAGTCAATCCGGCCTTCGAGAGACAAACCGGAATCGTAGAAGCGGCAGGGAAAACGGTGCGAGAGCTCATTCCAGAAGTCGAAGATTATTGGTTTGAGATTTACGACAAAGTAGCGCTGACAGGGGAACCAGTGCGCTTTGAACAGAGCTCGGAAGTCATGAACCGCTGGTTTGAGGTTTCGGCGTTCCGCACTCCTGAGCCGCACAGCCGCAAAGTCGCCGTACTTTTCCAAGAAATCACCGATCGCAAACAGGCGGAAAATCTTCTGCGCGAACACTACAGCAAGTTGCGGATGTTTGTCAAACATTCGCCTGTGGGAGTGGCGATGTTTGACTGCCAGATGTGGTATATGCTGGTGAGCGATCGCTGGCTGGCCAGTTACGGGCTCGGCACTCAAAATATTGTGGGCCGATCGCATTACGATATCTTCCCAGATTTGCCCGATCATTGGAAACAAATCCACCAGCGCTGTCTGGCGGGAGCAGTCGAAATCTGCCCAGAAGAACCGTTTCCCCGGGCTGATGGCTCGATGGACTGGGTGCGCTGGGAAATTCACCCTTGGCGAACCAACAGCGGTGAGATTGGCGGGATCATGATTTTTTCGGAAGTAATCACCGAGCGCAAAAACGCTGAACTCGCGCTCGCCAAAGCCAATCATCAAGTCACCAATATTCTAGAAAGTATTGCCGATGCCTTTATCGCGTTCGATGCACAATGGCGCTATACCTACGTTAATGCCACTGCTGAAAAACTGATGGCTCGATCGAGAAATGACTTGCTAGGTCGATCGATCTGGGAGTTATTTCCCGCTGAATCAGCATCGAATTCGACGCTATATCAAGAATTTCATCGAGTCGTTTCCGAGCAAGTTTCTGTCAAGTTTGAAGAATTTTCGCCCTCGCTTCAAATGTATGTAGAAGTCAGCGCATATCCAGCAGCCGAAGGACTTACGGCTTATTGGAGCGATATTAGCGATCGCCGCCGCACAGAAGAAGAACTGCGACAAAAGAATGCGATTTTGAATCTAATTAACGAGTCAGTACCCACCCCAATTTTTGTCAAAGATCGAGAAGGACGGATTATTTATGCAAATCCAGCCACGCTGGACGTACTGGGCAAACCTGCTGCTGAAGTAATTAGCCGGCGCGATCGCGATTTATACCCAATAGCAGAACTAGGAGCCGAAGTCAGCGAAAACGATCTGCGGATTATGGAATCCGGCAAAACAGAAAGCGTCGAAGAATCTCCCGATGGCATTCGGACATTTCTGGCAATGAAAGCTCCCTACCGCAACGAGGCGGGAGAAGTAATCGGCTTGATTGGCATCTCCAACGACATCACAAATCGCAAACGAGCAGAAGTCGAGCGGCAAGAACAAACAAAGTTACTGCAAGTAATTATTGACAGCATGGGTGATGGTTTAATTCTTGCCAACCAACAAGGGGAATTTGTGCTGTTTAACCGAGCCGCCGTGGGGATGTTCGGTCAGCTAACAAATGAAAAATCCCCTCAGGAATGGTCGAGCGCCTACGGACTATTTTTAGCAGACAAAAAAAGTCTTTTCCCCGAAAATGAACTACCTCTAACCAGAGCAATCAAAGGTGAATATGTCAATGATGTAGGGGTATTTGTCCGCCGCGAAAATTGCGAAGATCGCTGGATCAGTATCAGCGGTTATCCGGTAATTGATACTAGCAACGAAATCCAAGGCGGAGTGATTGTCTGTCGCGATATTACAGAACGCAAACAATCAGAAGCAGCGCTGCTTGAGAGTGAAATACGATTCCGAAATATGGCGAACAACGCTCCATTTATGGTCTGGGTAACAGACTCCACAGGCTACTGCACTTTCTGGAGCGAAAGCTGGTATGAATTCACCGGTCAAACTGAGGAAACAGGTTTGGGATTTGGTTGGATAAATGCGCTGCATCCAGAAGACCGAGAACACGCCAAAAACGCATTTTTGATGACGAACCAAGGCCAGGAATCTTTCCGCATGGAATATCGTGTCCGACGCCCGGATGGCGGATATTCTTGGGCGATAGATGCGGCGGCTCCCAGATTGTCCGAAAGCGGACAATTTGAGGGTTATATTGGCTCTATTATCGATATTACAGAGCGAAAACAAGTAGAAATCGAGCGCGATATGGTTCTGCAATTGGAACAAAATGCCCGCGCGGAAGCGGAGCGAGCTAACCGGATTAAAGACGAGTTTCTAGCGGTGCTTTCTCATGAGTTGCGATCGCCCCTGAGTCCGATTTTAGGCTGGTCGCAACTGCTGCTAACAGGCAAGCTGAGCGAGACTCAAGCAGCCAAAGCGTTGGAGACAATCGAGCGCAACGCCAGACTGCAATCTCAATTAATCGAAGACTTGCTAGATGTGTCTAGAATTCTGCAAGGAAAACTCAGATTGACTGTGGATCCGGTGAATGTCGCAACCATTATCTTGTCTGCTTTGGAAACGGTGCAATTAGCAGCCGAAGCTAAAAAGATTCAAATCGAAACAATCTTAAATCCCGATGTCGGACTCGTGCTCGGCGATACAAGTCGCTTGCAGCAAGTTGTGTGGAATTTGTTGTCGAATGCGGTAAAATTCACGCCAGAAGGCGGTAGAGTTGAAGTTAGATTAACGCAAGTCGATAGCCAAGAAATTGAAATTCAAGTCGCAGACACGGGTAAAGGCATTCTTGCCGATTTCTTGCCCTATGTTTTCGAGCATTTCCGACAAGAAGACGGCGCGACTACTCGCAAATTTGGCGGTTTGGGATTGGGATTGGCGATCGTCCGCCAACTGATCGAACTTCACGGCGGCACGGTATTTGTAGAAAGCGCTGGAGAAGGTCAAGGAGCGACGTTTACGGTGAGGTTGCCGCTATTAAATGATGATTCTAGCAAGCAGGAGGAGGCAGCCGTCAATTCGTCTCTGAGTCCCGATATGTCCTCTTTGCCGCTGGCTGGATTCAGAATTTTGGTGGTAGATGATGAGGCGGACTCGCGCGATTTTGTCGCCTTCGCGCTCGGCCAAGCGGGTGCACAGGTGATGGCGGTGTCTTCTGCTGCTGAGGCGCTGCTGTTGATCGCCCAAACTGCACCGGATTTACTCGTCAGCGACATCGGAATGCCCGAAATGGACGGATATATGCTGATACGCCACATCCGCACTCAGCTTGCGCCAGAGTATGGAGATTTGGTGGCGATCGCCCTAACGGCCTATGCTGGAGAAGCGAACGAGCGCCAAGTTTTGCAAGCCGGATTTG
Organism: Microcoleus sp. A6-C6; assembly: GCF_036705955.1. NCBI lineage: Bacteria > Bacillati > Cyanobacteriota > Cyanophyceae > Oscillatoriales > Microcoleaceae > Microcoleus > Microcoleus sp. A6-C6. The sequence goes on from NZ_JAUBVR010000068.1 coordinate 28,898, forward strand.
ACAAACACCTATCTAAGCCGATCGATCCAAATGAGTTAGTTGCTACTGTAGTGCGATTGATGGGCGATCGGGCAAAAGAGCGATCATAGGTTCGATCGAGCGGACACAGAGTCCTCCGCAATTGCTTCACGACCTTAGCGGAGGACGGGTGAACCAACCAAAAATGATATCTCATCCCTCTTCCTTCATCCCTCATCCTTCTTCCTTCTTCCTTCTTCCTTCTTCCTTCTTCCTTCTCCCTTGCGATCGCCCCTCAAACTTCGCTATTATAAAAAGTTGCAGTCAAAACCCCACAAGCAACGATCATGGCCAAGCGCGTCCAATTAGTTTTAAACAAAGATGTCAGCAAACTCGGCAAAGCTGGCGACGTAGTAGAAGTAGCCCCAGGCTACGCCCGCAACTACCTAGTACCCCAAGCATTGGGCTATAGAGCCACCCCCGGCATTCTGAAGCAAGCAGCGCGCCGCCGCGAAGAAGAAAGACTGCGCCAGTTAGAGCTCAAACAGCAAGCTGAAGTCCGCAAAACCGCCCTGGAAGCAGCCGGGCCTTTCATCATCTCCAAGCAAGTTGGCGAAGGAGACGCGATTTTTGGTACTGTCACCAACCAAGAAGTAGCAGAGCTGATTTTCAACTCTACCAGTCAAGAAGTCGATCGGCGCGGCATCACCCTGCCCGAAATTCGCGGCACTGGTACATACAAAGCTGAAATCAAACTTCACGCAGATGTTACCGCCGAAGTTGACATTCAAGTTGTCCCCATGTAATTAAGAGTCATCAGTCATCAGTCATCAGTCATTAGTTGTTAGTCATCAGTCATCAGTCATTAGTCATTAGCTAAGAACTGAGTATAGCTAACGAAAGACTGAGGACTGCTAACTTGCAGGTTGAAAACTGAAGACTAATAAATCGCAACCAATGACCAATGACCAATGACTAATGACTAATGATTGAGGACTATTGACTAATGAGCGATTTGATGCCGACAAACATAGAGGCAGAGGAAGCAATTTTGGGCGGGATTTTAATTGACCCCGAAGCGATTTCCCGAATTGCTGAAATTCTGCGGCCGGAGTTTTTTGCCATCACCGCTCATCAAGTCATTTATCGATCGGCATTAGGGCTATTTTTGCAAGGTCAACCGACAGATTTAATGACGGTAACGACTTGGTTGACCGATCGCAACCAGTTAGAACAAGTCGGAGGACTAACTAAATTAGCACAATTAGTCGATCGTACAGTTTCAGCAGTCAACATCGACCAATATGCAGCTCTAGTTGAAGACAAATATCAGCGCCGCCGATTGATCGAAGCTGGCAACAACATAGTACAATTAGGTTACGAGACAGCAGCCCCACTAGAAACAGTCTTAGACCGCGCCGAACAAGAAGTTTTCGGCATCACTCAAGACCGCCCGCAACAAGATTTAGTATCCATTGGGGAAACCCTAAACCAAACATTTCAAGATTTAGAAAATCGCAATGAAGGCCTGACGCTTCCCGGTATTCCGTGCGGTTTTTATGATTTAGATGCTATGACAGGTGGCTTTCAGCGATCGGATTTAATCATCGTTGCAGCCAGGCCGGCAATGGGCAAATGCAATATAGGTAGTACGCTTGTAGTACAAGGTAATGGCAGCCTTGTCACCCTTGAAGAAATCTATCAAAAACGTCAAGCTGAATTACTAACTTTAGGAGAAGATTGGAAATTTCACCTAACTAGACCATCTGCTTTTATAGATGATGGAATTAAGCCTGTATTCCGCGTCACAACAAGACTCGGACGCTTTATAGAAACTACAATTACCCACCCATTTTTAACGATTAAGGGATGGCGGCAGTTGGCGGAGATACAAGCAGGCGATAAAATTGCTGTGCCCCGCAGGATGAATATTTTTGGTAAAGAAACCATCCGCGACTGTGAAGTTAAGTTATTGGCTTATCTAATTGGTGACGGTTGTTTGACACGCAGCGCGCCTCAATTCACCAATGGCAATACTGCTATACTACAAGATTTTGCGGAAGCTGCTACTAGCTTCGGAGGTCTGAAACTGCGCTTCAGGGATCAAGGAAGACGCGCACCAGAATATTATATCATTGGCGATAGAGAAGGTTATATAGAGAGAATAGACCTCTTTGCTTGCAATCTACAGATAGCCCTTGAAAAACGACATTTGTTAGTTGAAGAATTCGCTCAAGAATTGAAAATTTTACCCGTTTTAGCCTCGTATTGGGTACAAGGTATGGCATTCCCAAAGCCAGAATTATTTAGTCGCATCTGTGAATATTTAGAAGTAGACCCCGAAGAGCTAGTCGGCCCCGGAATGGAGGCTATTAATATCAAGCATAGAAATCCGCTGAGATACTGGTTAGAAAAATTAGGTCTGATGGGAAAAAACGCTCACCAGAAAACAGTACCAGATATAGTTTTTAAATTGGAACGATCGCAAATTGCCCTATTTCTCAACCGTCTCTTTTCTACTGACGGGTGGGCAACCCTACTTACCAGCGGTCAATCTCAACTAGGCTACTGTTCTGTCAGCGAAGAACTAGCTAGACAAGTACAGCATTTACTGCTGAGATTTGGCATCATTGCCGCCCTCAAAAAGCGTTCTGTCAAATACAAAAATACTCGCAGACCAGCTTGGCAAATCGATATTACTGATTCTATATCAATCAAAACATTCATATCAGAGATTGGAATTTTTGGCAAAGAAGAAGCATTATTTAAAGTTAAAGAAGCCTTAGAAAATAAAGAATACCAAACTAACCGCGATTTAATTCCTGTCGAGGTTTGGGAATACATAGCATTAGCCAAAGGCAATGAATCTTGGGCATCCTTAGCAAAACGCGCAGGCATCAAAGGTTCTTCCAATATTCACGTTGGTAAACGCGCGCTGTCCAGGCAAAGACTTTTGGTTTTAGCAACTGCTTTAGATAATTCATGGCTGAAACAACTGGCAGATAGCGAGGTTTACTGGGATGAAATAGTTTCGATCGAACCGATGGGAAACAAGCAAGTCTATGACTTAACTATCCCGGAAACGCACAATTTTGTTGCTAATGATATCTGCGTTCACAATACTGCTTTCTGTACCAACATCGCCCACCACATCGCCGCCGGACAGCAGAAATTGCCCGTTGCCATGTTTAGTTTAGAAATGTCGAAAGAACAGCTAGTGCAGCGCATTCTTTCCAGTGAAGCCAAAATAGAAAGTAACCGCTTGCGATCGGGCAGAATCAGTCAAAACGAATGGGAACCAATCAGTACAGCCATTGGCAACTTATCAGAACTGCCGCTGTTTATTGATGATACTCCGAATATTACCGTGATGGAAATTCGATCTAAAGCCCGCCGCCTCCAAGCCGAACAAGGCGGAGCTCTAGGATTGATTTTGCTAGATTACCTGCAATTAATGGAAGGTAGCAGCGACAACCGCGTGCAAGAATTATCTCGAATTACTAGAGGCCTCAAAGGTTTAGCCCGCGAGCTCAACGTGCCGATTATTGCTTTGTCTCAGTTGAGTCGCAGTGTGGAAGCCAGGACAAATAAGCGGCCGATGATGTCGGATTTACGTGAGAGTGGAAGCATCGAGCAAGACGCCGATTTAGTAATTATGTTGTATCGCGATGAATATTACAATCCCGATTCGCCCGATCGCGGAATTGCCGAAGTCATCATCACCAAACACCGAAACGGCCCCACAGGAATCATCAAACTATTATTCGATGCCCAATATACCTCATTCCGCAATCTAGCATCTCCAAAGCGCTCTTAAGAAGGAAGAAGGAAGAAGGAAGAAGGAAGAAGGAAGAAGGAAGAAGGAAGAAGGAAGAAGGAAGAAGGAAGAAG
>NZ_JAUBVR010000069.1:0-32197 GCF_036705955.1 Microcoleus sp. A6-C6
ATATCGGGACGATGTTCTCCGAGAACTTCGTACATTACTCCACTGGCTCGGCTGGGGCGGATGACGTGTAAACAAACATCCTGATTCTGAAACACCCACTCCCACTCCCACTGTCCGTTAACTCTCGCACTCGTTTCATCTGAACAAATTAATTTTGCCCGCCGCAGCCGTTGTAGTATTTGAGTTACTTCGTCATCTAAACTGGTTTTGACCTTCACTAATAGGTTGGCGATTGCTCCTTCTGATATCTTGATTCCAAACACTTCTGCCAATATTCCCGATAGCCGTTCGTAGCTGATGGCATGAGTGTAACGGAGGTATGTGACCAAGCTTTGAATCGAACTGCTTTCCCGGTGAACCTGGTTCCATTCCCAATGGCACAGGTGCAACATATTCGGTTTGACAGCACGCACACTGACCACCATAACGTTCTATTCGGGTGATGATGGGGCGAATGGGGGGGAGTTCGATTTTTTTCGTATATCGATTGCAACTTCTGGGCGGTGGCGGTGACTTTCTCTCCACATTGGGGGCAATTTTTGACAATCGCGATGATTGTTTGGTCGGGATGAGGATGTAGTTCTCTGCCCCCTCCGACTCTTCCCACGCTTCTTTGTCTTTTTATCCCCTGAATTTTCGATGGCTTAATGTTCGGCTTGAATCCTTTGGATGGTGGAGTGCTAGAATTTTTGCTAGTTTTTTTGGGAGATGGCTCTGGTTTTGGTTCGTAGGTGGCTAATGCTGCGCTGAGTTTTTGGATTTCTTGCCATAGCTCTACTATCAAGGCTTCTTTTGCCTCGTTCGATAGTTGCTTTAAGTCGGGAGTTTTTCCATTCCTTTATCTAATGTCTATCTCGTCTTCTTGTCAAGGGGGTTGAGCAATTACGTTTTGACCATAAATTTGAAATGTCAAGTACATTGATGTTCACTCATTTTTTTATTATATCTTGCTTAAGTTATTAAATTTTCATTCCTAAGACTGGGTTGACGCTCTGTTCACAGACAAGTTTAAGTTGGGAAGCTGCTTGAAGTATGGGTGAAGACCCACTACTGATTCTTTCATGGAGTAGGGGTAATGCCCAACTTCCTTGAGCTTCCGGTATCCACGCAATGGTACTGTACCCTTGTCCAATAATTACGCCTTCCTGGTATTCATGGGTTCTGTCTTTTAAGGTTTTAGCATGACTGTCTCCCCCATGCAGGTCAATTGCCACTAATATATATTCTGTTGCGGGTACTTGCTGTTCTAATTGCTCAAGGGTACAACTCCATCAGTTTTTTCCGGTCTGGCCTACAGTCTTGTAAGGCTTCATAGACGCGCTTGCCATTGACGATTGAATAATGGATTGAGTGAAAATTCCGCTAAACATGACGCATTTGGGCGTGGTCATTACTGCATCCATGAGCTCAAATGTTGCATACGAGAGCTCGTACCAATAACTCGTATGCTGCTTGACGAAAGTCCTTTAATCGTTCACTGTTCATTTAAGGAGTGGATAGGTTTTCTTTTTCACCCTCATTCTCTCCTTAACGGTGGCTCTAGTTCTTCTTTGGCCACCGTTCTCATCTTTATTTAGTTTAAACTACAGAAAAAAAGAGTTCTGGAAAAAAGTTTCAAATTCTTCCTCTCTCTCTCTCTCCCTCTCCCCCTCTCTCCTTACTTACCAGCTAGCCAAATCGGATAACCAGAAGAATCCTCAGCTTTCAACTTTTGAGCCTGATAACTCTTGCTAGTCCAATTAGCGACTGTTTGCAGACTTTCGGCCAAAAAATTTTCGCTACCAAACGCTTCAAATCCCAACGTCCACGACGGAGTGCCGTTAACATTTAACTGGGTAATTTCTACAATGCAGCCTTGGGGAATTGGTGCTTCGACAGGGACAGACATTAGCACACCTGGGGCAGAAACTTGGTAAAGACGCTGGGCTCGCTTTTTCTTGACCTTCACCCACTTTCCAGTGGCGATGATATCCGCTGGTAGTGGCGCCATCGTGTCGGCACATATCCACTTCAGCCATTTCTCGGCTTTGCCTTCCCAGCGGTTGCCGAAGGGCATCACGCCTAATTCTGCCTGCCGCCACTTTACCTGTAAATTTTTCCCGCGCAGTTTCACTCCCAAGTAGTCGCAACTAGGTATCAGCAAATATAAATCTTCTCGCTCTTCAGGCGGCGACAGATAACCGCCCAGACTCTCGCTGCCAAACCATTGCCCGATCGGTTTTGGCAGCGCACCGCTATTAAACCACCGCATTTCCAGACTGGCCCGCATAAATTTTTCCTCCATTCTTCCACAATTTTCGTCAAACCCAGACTGGGGGATTTGCCTCGCGCGATCGACTTTTGCGATTCTCAACTCTATCCTCCCCCTTCCGGGGCCCAGAGTCTACTGTCCACAGTCACACCATTTGAGATTTAAGATTTGAGATTTGGGAATGACTGATTATATAAGGGTTTGGATTTTGCCTCCCGTTGAATTTTTGGGGAAAACTGGTGTCCGAGTCGCGGCTTTGAAAAAAAAACTCATAATCCTTTACATATCTTCATTAGTCTGTTACATTTATTTACAGTACACCAAAACAACTTAGGAGGCTGACATGGCTGACAGAGGCTTACTGCTCGACAACGACGGCAAAATGAACAATTTTGCGATCGAGCCTAAAGTATACATTGACGATGAAGTCCGCACAGGCTTTACACCCTACGCAGAACGCTTGAACGGCCGCCTTGCCATGATTGGTTTTGTTTCTCTCTTGGCTTTAGAAATTTCGACCAAGCACGGACTGATTAGCTGGCTAACTAACCTGTAATAACTTTGTTAAAAATTAAATTGTACGGCTATGGCTTGCCAGCGATACACAAATGGCGATCCATAGCTTAACTATTTTTAGACGCAAGGTTTGGTGAGACAATTGAAATTAAATATTTTAGTTTTACCCTACCCGTAAAAATAATGCTCAAACGAATTGCGGCAATACTTCTGGTTGTTCTAAGCCTTAGCTTAACCGGTTGTGTGTCTAAAGTGACCGGACTCAAAAGCTATGTTGATACTGGCGATGGTTATCAATTTCTCTATCCTAATGGCTGGCTGCCGATCGCAGTTCCTAATGGGCCCGATGTCGTGTTTCGCGATTTGATTCAGCAAACCGAGAATGTCAGCGTGGTCATCAGTCCAGTCACGGGGAACAAAACTCTGGCTGATTTGGGAACGCCGACGGAGGTGGGATACAAGCTTAGCAAAAATGCGTTAGCGAAGCCCGCCCCTACGGGGGCTACATCAACGAAGACGATCGCCCCGACGGATTCCGGCCGCCAAGCTGAGTTAGTCAATGCAGAAAGTCGGGAATCGCGATCGAAAAACTATTACATTTTAGAATACGCCGTCAAACTCCCAAACCAAGAACGGCACAACTTAGCTAGCGTAGCCATCAGCCGCGGCAAACTTTTTACGCTGAACGTTTCCACTACCGAAGAACGTTGGCCGAAGGTAAAAGAAGCTTTTGAGAAAGTCGTTAAATCTTTCTCTGTTTATTAAGGTCAAAACTAATTGGGAATGGGAATAGGGCGTTGGGCATTGGGCATGGGGAATAGTTTAGTTTATTTTTCTTCCTTCTTACCTCTTCCTTCTTCCTTCTTCCTTCTTCCTTCTTCCTTCTTCCTTATTAAATTATGAAAATTCCAACTTTTGTATTAGCCTCAGCTTCCCCGGCGCGCCGCAGCCTGCTTAAAAGTGCTGGCATTGAAGCTGTGATTTGCCCCAGCGATTTTGATGAAGGGCAAATACAAATGAGGGATGCTACTCAATTAGTCAAAGTTTTAGCAGAGGGAAAAGCTGACGCTGTAGCTGAGTTTTTGCTGGCTAATTCTCACCCGCAAATCCCCAATCCCAAATCATGTTTGGTGTTGGGATGTGATTCAATTTTGGTCATTGATGGCGAAATTCACGGCAAACCGAAGGATGCCGAAGAAGCAATCTCGCGCTGGCAGAAAATGCGCGGTAAAGTTGGCGAACTTTATACTGGTCATGCTTTAATTGATACGAGATTTGATAGTTTCGATCGCGCAATGGAGCGATCGCTCATTCGCTGTCAAGTTACAAAAGTTCATTTTGCCGAAGTTACCTCGCGCCAAATTGCGGCCTACGTCGCTACCGGAGAACCCCTCGCCTGTGCTGGCTGTTTTGCACTGGAAGGTAAAGGTGGCTTTTTTGTGGAAAAAATCGAGGGCTGTCACACGAATGTGATCGGCTTGAGTTTGCCTCTGCTGCGGCAAATGCTGGGCGAAATGAGATATGATGTGGCGGATTTTTGGCAATTTTAATGTTTGTTGAATTCAGGTCAGGAATCGGGAGGGAGAGCCTCGCTGATAGGCTTTCCCAGGCAGAGCCTGGGAACGAGTATAACTTGGAAGAAGGACTGAAATCCGAACGCTCGAACCTGGAAGAAGGACTGAAGTCCGAACGATCGAACCTATTTGGTTTAACCTAGGGCGATCGCCCCGTCAGACACAGAGATAAACTGAATTTGACTCGGCGAAACATCTTTCACCAAACCCAAAATATTGCCGGTACTAGCTTCTCGAATCACCGTCGCCTTAGTATTTAACACTCTAAAATCAGCAGTTCGGGGCTGTCCCGGAGGAAAAGGGCCGCTGCTGTCGTAATCTCTGGCATCACCAATTGTTAAAAACCTTTCGCTCAAAACAATATCGTTTCGCGTCAATCCTCCCGCCAATCCAATTACATCTTGAGCTGGATTGTAGTCAAGAATAAAATCTGCTGGCACTTCATCTACTACATCAAAAGTCGCAGGAGGACTTGGAGGTGTAGGCACTACATTAGCAATAAAAGTCCCAGCAGGAGGTGGAGGTGCAGGCATTTGCTCTAGATTAGCAATAAAAGTCCCAGCAGGACGTGGTTGATCTGAACCAATTTCTCCCGAAGTTGCTCCCGATTCTCTTGTGAGGACAAATAAATCTGCACCTTCTCCTCCCCAAAGTCGATCGATTCCAGCATCACCAATCAGAGTATCATTACCACTGTCTCCGACTAAAGCATCGCTGCCTTTACCGCCACGAACAAAGTCATTTCCCGTTCCTCCGTAGGCGTAGTCATCGCCTAAATTTCCACTCAGAACATCGTTAGCGCATTCTCCATACAGGATGTCCAAATCTTGACCGCCGCGAATAGTATCGTTCCCACAACCTCCGATTAAAGTATCTCCGCCGTCGTTCCCGTTCATCAGTTCCGCACCACCGGAACCTCGGACAAAATCATCGCCGGCTAAGGCCCGCAAACCTCCGGGAGTGTTCCGCAGGATGCCGTTGGCTAATTGAACGATATCGTCATTGGGAGTAAGGTCAAAAAAGTTGGGATCGCTACCTGAATTTGGCAATGGGCCTGTAAGCAATCTGATGTTTGGGGGATCGGGAATAATTGGATCGGAGTCGATAGCTGATACTGTAATTTCTGGGAAAGTTGTTTCTAACATTTTAGGTTGATGCTTTTTTGATTGACTTGGTTGGTAAGCTGTTCTGCATTTAAACGGTGTGTCAAAAATTAATCAAATTCTTGTGGTACGTTGCTCTGAGCATTGTCCCGAATATCCAATTTAAATGCGTAACAGCTTATTCTGATTTTAATCAAGGTTCCATTAACAACTTTGCGTAAATCTACGGTAAACAAAATCAAATTACTGTCAAAATTGTCGGAAATTTTTCTGCAACAAGCATAGCTTATTGACAGCCAGCGATCGCCCAAATCCGCAAAAAGTTTGAAATGAGCGCTAATAATTGTGGGGATCGCGTAATCTATTACCCGTTAGCAGTCTGTTACCGAAAGCCTGCTGAATGCTAATTGTCATCAACCATTGAGTTAAGTCAGGAATCGTTCATATGCAAGACACTGCGATCGAATTTATCAAAGCCAGAGAAATCCTGGACTCTCGCGGCCGCCCCACCATCGAAGCTGAAGTTCACCTAGCCAACGGTGTTGTCGGGCTCGCACAAGTCCCCAGTGGCGCGTCTACAGGCTCCTTTGAAGCCCACGAACTCCGCGATGATGACAAAAAACGCTACGGTGGCAAAGGAGTTCTGAAGGCCGTTGCTAACGTCGAGCACAAAATTGCCCCCGCTTTGGTTGATATGGATGCGATCGACCAAGCATTAATCGATCAAACCATGATTGACTTGGACGGTTCCCCCAACAAATCCCACCTCGGCGCAAATGCCATTCTCGGAGTCTCCCTAGCCACAGCAAAGGCTGCCGCCGATACTTTAGGACTCCCCCTTTACCGCTACTTGGGTGGCGCTTTAGCTAACGTTTTACCCGTACCGTTGATGAACGTCATCAACGGTGGTTCCCACGCCGACAACAACGTAGACATTCAAGAGTTTATGATTGTACCGGTGGGAGCGCCTTCTTTTAAGGAAGCTTTGCGCTGGGGTGCAGAAGTATTTGCTAGTCTTGCTAAAGTCTTGAAAGACAAAAATTTGCTGACTGGTGTTGGTGATGAAGGTGGTTTTGCTCCTAATTTGGGTTCCAATCAGGAAGCTTTGGATTTGTTGATGATGGCAATTGAAAAAGCTGGCTATAAACCGGGTGAACAAGTTGCTTTGGCTTTGGATGTTGCTGCTAGTGAGTTTTACAAAGATGGGAAGTACACCTACGATGGTGTGGCTCATTCTCCGACTGAATTAATCGATTATTTGGATGGTTTGGTTGGACAATATCCCATCGTTTCCATTGAAGATGGTTTGCACGAAGACGATTGGGACAGTTGGGTGGCGCTGACTCAAAAAATGGGTAGCAAAGTTCAATTGGTGGGTGACGATTTGTTTGTTACTAATCGCACGCGCTTACAAAAAGGGATTGATTTGAAGGCTAGCAATTCGATTTTGATTAAGCTGAATCAAATTGGTTCTTTGAGTGAGACGTTGGATACGATCGACCTCGGCAAACGGAACAGCTATCGATCGGTCATCAGTCACCGTTCTGGTGAAACTGAGGATACCACAATTGCTGATTTAGCCGTAGCGACTCGCGCCGGCCAAATCAAGACTGGTTCTCTGTGTCGCAGCGAACGGGTTGCTAAGTATAACCGTTTATTGCGGATTGAGGAGGAATTGGGCGATCGGGCAATTTACGCTGGATCGATCGGTTACGGGCCAAAATAACACTTCGGTAATCGGTAATTCCCCATTATCCATTGGTGTCAACAACCAGGTCAAACTTAGTCACAGACTGCTGTTTACCACCGAGGCCAGATCCCCCCTAGCCCCCCTTAAGAAGGGGGGGACAAGAAGCATTCAAAGTCCCCCGACTATTCGGGGGATTTAGGGGGATCTGGCCTGGGCTACAAACGAGATTTAATGGTTTTAGGTGATTGTTGACACTAATCCCAATGCCCAATGCCCTATGCCCAATGCCCTATGCCCAGTGCCCTATGCCCAATGCCCAATGCCCAATGCCCAATGCCCAATGCCCAATTAAGGATAGAAAGCCAATTGAGGTAAACCCAAAGTTTCTTCCCAACCCATCATCAAGTTCATGCACTGGATGCCTTGACCGGCTTGACCTTTAATTAGATTATCGATCGCCGAAATCACAATTACCCTGTCAGTACGCGGATCGACTTCCACGCCGATATAACAAAGATTTGTGCCACAAGCCCATTTAGACTGCGGATAAACCCCAGCCGGTAACACTTTTACGAAAGGAGAATTGCGGTAAAAAGCGGTGAAAATGGTGATTAAATCTTCCCGCACTAATCCCGGATCGCGCAAATTTGCGTAAACAGTTGCCAGAATTCCCCGCACCATCGGCATCAGGTGGGGAGTAAATTGGACTTTGATATCATGTCCGGCTAAATCGCTGCAAATTTGCTCGATTTCTGGCGTGTGGCGGTGGCGGCCAACGTTGTAAGCGCCTATGGAATTGTCAGCTTCTGCCAATAACAGATTCACTTCGGCTTTGCGTCCCCCTCCCGAAGTTCCTGATTTCGCGTCGATAATTGCTGTTTCTGGCACAATCAGACCTTGTTTGAGCAAGGGTGCTAGGGCTAATAAACTAGCAGTGACGTAGCAACCGGCACAGCCTACTAATTGAGCATCTTTAATGCGATCGCGATACAATTCTGGCAAACCGTAAACAGCGGTTGCAGCTAAAGCAGAGTCCGATCGCTCGCCGCCGTACCAAGCTTTATAAGTGTCAAGATTTTCAAATCTGTAATCAGCCGACAAATCCAAGACTTTACAGCCTTTTTCGATCAGCGTCGGTGCCATTTGGCAAGCTAAACCGTTGGGTAGCGACAGAAATACAACTTCACATTTTGCCGCTATTTTGTCTAGGTCGATCGCCTCAATAGTCAAGTCAATGCAGTTAGTCAGATGCGGATAAAGGCTGGAAAAAGGTTTTCCCGCACTGCTATCCCCGCCCAAATACACTACTTCCGCCGCTGGGTGATCCGCCAGCAGTCGCACAAGTTGCACGCCCCCGTACCCTGAAGCGCCGATAATTCCTACAGGCACACGTCCAACATTTCCCATTTTCCTTATATCCCCTCAGCCTTTGAAGTCAAAAATGCTTGAACTTTTGCTGCATTATAGTACCAAACGTCAACTTTGGTGGCAAAGAATTGTGTCGTTTTGCGATCGAGCTGCATTTTTGGGAATTTTCTGGTGTTTAGGAGATCGCCAAAACCCTAAAATTAACAAACGGATGTGCGATCGTGCTATAAAAAACTTACCTTAACCTATCCAGAAACCGGAGATTAACATTTTTGCTCTTGGTTGTGGCGTCTGACCTTCGTTAAATCCGTTAAATTCGTTATACTCATCCGTTGCCGAACTTCCTATGGGAATTACAGTAGAAAACGTATCCAAACATTTTGGCAGTTTCCAAGCACTCGATCGAGTCAGCTTAGAAATTGAATCAGGTTCCCTAGTCGCATTGCTGGGCCCGTCTGGTTCCGGCAAGTCTACGCTGCTGCGGCTGATTGCAGGTTTAGAAATGCCCGACTCCGGCAAAATCTGGCTAACAGGCCAAGATGCCACAAATACTAGCGTCCAAGACCGTAATATTGGGTTTGTGTTTCAGCACTACGCGCTATTCAAGCACATGACAGTGCGGAAAAATATCGCTTTCGGGATGGAAATTCAGAAAACACCGCCCGCGAAAGTCAAATCGCGGGTAGAAGAATTGTTGAATTTAGTGCAATTGGCAGGATTGGGCGACAGATACCCCTCCCAACTCTCAGGAGGCCAGCGGCAGCGAGTAGCCCTCGCCAGAGCTCTCGCTGTGGAACCGAAAGTGTTGCTACTAGACGAACCTTTTGGAGCTCTCGATGCCAAAGTTCGCAAAGATTTGCGCGCTTGGTTGCGTAGACTGCACGACGAAGTGCACGTTACCACAGTCTTTGTGACGCACGATCAAGAAGAAGCGATGGAAGTTGCCGATCACATTACAGTAATGAATAAAGGTAAAATCGAACAAGTAGGAACACCCGCAGAAATTTACGACCATCCAGCAAGTGCTTTCGTCATGAGTTTTATCGGCCCAGTCAACGTATTGCCCAGCAGTTCAAAGATATTTCAAGACAACGGCTTTGACTCAGCCAACCCGGAGATTTTCTTGCGCCCTCACGACGTAGTAATTGAAACTACAGAAAATAGTGCAACAGTGCCTGCCAGAATCAGTCGCTTGATTCACTTGGGATGGGAAATTCAGGTGGAATTAACCTTAGATGATGGTCAAGTTTTGAATGCTAATTTGACCAGAGAAAAGTTTGACCAATTGCAGTTACAGCCGCAGCAAAAAGTGTTTGTCAAGCCGAAAGGTGCCAAATCTTTTCCACTTTATTACTCGATTTAATCCAAATACTCAGATACCCGACTTCTTCAAGAAATCGGGTATCTAACCGGAGAGGACACGGCAATGTCGTTTGCCCCTACCCAAAATAATCTACTGCCCTCTCTCGGATGGGACTATTACCCGATTAATTGTAGGGAAACGGCACTGGCGTATCCTGATTTTGGGTAAGATAAATTCCCATGCCACGGGAATTTATCTTAGTTAATCTTTAATTTTGGTAACAGCTTTTTTGACTTGTTGCTCAAAAGATGTAGCTTTTGTGTTAGAAGGATTTTTCATCTTCTCGCTGTCAGCATCTCCCTGAACTTCATTAATCCCTTCGTTAGCTTTTTTCTGAGTTTCTTCTAGAGACATAGGATCTTTCAAAACGGCTTTTTGAGCTTCTTTCTCAATCCCCGTCAGTTGAGCTTCACCTTTAGTAAGGCTGCTGGTAACGGCAAACGCTGGGAAAGCATTGGAAACAAACATCAATGCACAAAAACAAACAGCAATTAAACTGCGAACAAAACGCTTGGCATTAAGATTTAAGCTGATAAAAGACATACAAAATTTCTCCGTTTTTACAAATTTTCATCGCTGAGATTGTTAACAGGCTGAAGCTCGTTCAAATTCTGCACAATCTTTAGCTCAAGTTTCGATCAAAGCAACAGCGTTGAGCAGTCGCTCTCTCTTAAATTGAGGTAATATATAATATTTAGCTGAAAAAACGGATCTTTGAAATCCTTCTCAGGGAATATTTTGGCTTTGTGTCTTAGGATAGATGAGTCTGGTGCATCACTGGAAGTCGGATCGTTTGAGATTTGAAATGGGAGTATCTGTGGCAGCATTTGAGCGTGGTGTCCTCGCTAAGGCAAAAAACCCGGTTTCTTTGGATCGTGGCTGCTATTCGACAGAGATCTAGCAACCGGGTTTTTTATCCCATGCCTAAATCCTAAACTACTACAGCCGCACGGGAACTTGATGTTTTGCTAGATAAGTCTTAATTTCTCCGACGCTCAGTTGCCCGTAATGTAGGAGGGAAGCCAGGAGTGCGGCTTCTGCTTTGCCCTCTGTCACGGCTTCGTAGATGTGGTGACAGTTGCCTGCGCCGCCCGAAGCAATGACGGGAATTTCGACGATTTCGGCGATGCTGCGGGTTAATGCCAAGTCGTAACCGGCTTGAGTACCGTCAGAGTCCATGCTTGTCACCAGAATTTCGCCGGCGCCACGCTGTTCGGCTTCCTTGGCCCAGACGATCGCATCTTTGCCAGTATTTTCACGCCCTCCGCGCACGTACACGTCCCAACCGGGATTGTCCGCATCTTGCCGTTTGCGAGCGTCGATCGCCACTACAATACACTGATTGCCAAATCGATCGCTCGCTTTGTCAATCAAACTTGGATCGCGCACCGCTGCTGAATTAATGCTTACCTTATCTGCGCCCGCCCTCAACAAACTTTTAATGGTGTCCAAGGATTGGATGCCGCCGCCCACCGTCAAAGGGATAAAAACTCGATCGGCAGTTCGGTACACCACATCAATCATAATGTTCCGGTCTTCGTGAGTCGCCGTAATGTCCAGAAACACCAACTCATCAGCACCCGCATCATTGTATACCTGAGCCATTTCCACCGGATCGCCAGCATCCTTCAGGTTGACAAAATTGACACCTTTGACCACGCGGCCGGCTTTCACATCCAGACAAGGCAAAATTCTCTTCGACAACATAAAATTCTCGTGTTTCTAATTTATTGAGCGCCGCAGCGAGGAAAAGGCTTTGCTGATCTCTTCAAAAACCGGAAGTTAAGCAACAAATCTTAAAGATACCTTCTATTTCGGCATCCTCAGCATAAATTAAGTGATGTTTGGGGCGAAAAACAGCAAATTTAATTCTCCCAATACATATTTGGCGTAAAAAATATGACACTTTGGCCTATGATCAAACCATAACTATCTTCGCTGGCTATCACATGGTAGTTTGGCAATACTGTATGGGTTCGGTGCATCGATCGACTAAACTATTTTAAATTTTTAAAACAGCCGATTTGAGGTTTTTACTGGCAACCTTAGTTATGAGCCACGTACTAAGGTTAAAATTTAAGGTTAAAAACCTCAAATCGGTTGACTTGATGTTGTTTCTAGGACTGTGGTGACTTTGCAAGCCAATCCACATTTGTTACTTCGTACAGAAAGCGGCAATCGCTACTTGCCGCTCTCCGGCAGCAATTGCTGGACAGTAGGGCGGAATGATGACAATAATTTTGTATTGACCGATCGCTGGATTTCCCGAAATCACGCGATGCTACAGCAAATGGAGACCGGAGAGTTTTACCTGATCGACTTGGGCAGCCGTAACGGTTCCTTTGTCAACGGGCGACGGGTGAGTATTCCTGTCACGCTCAGAAATGGCGATCGAATTATTTTCGGTCAAACGGAATTGGACTTTTTTAACCCAACAGCAGGCCGCCGGCTTGATCGAATACACGATGGAGACTCCGAAGATTTTACGGCGACTCTGACGGTGCGCAGCCTGATTACGGTCATGGTAATGGACATCCGAGATTTTACAGTTTTAACTAGACAGCTAGACGAAACCATCCTCTCGGAAGTCATCGGCAATTGGTTCCGCAAAGCCGGACAAATCATTCGCGAGCACGGCAGTTGGGTGGACAAATACATCGGCGATGCCATCATGGCCGTGTGGTTCCACAAAATCGACGGTGTTAGCAATGACGAAATGATGCAGATTTGTCAAGCTTTGAGCCAACTGCACAAGGCAACAGACCAACTCAGCAGTCGTTACCCCTTGCCTTTTCCTTTGCGAGTCGGGGCTGGAATCAATACCGGTTATGCAATGGTGGGAAATTCTGGTAGCAGCGATCGATCGGACTACACCGCCTTGGGAGATACTGTCAACGCAGCATTTCGCCTAGAGTCTTGCACCAAGGAACTCGGCAAGGATATCGCCGTGGGAGAAACAACCTACAAATACCTGACGGAATTGGGTGCCGAGGACGCTTTCGAGCAGCACATCGTTACTTTGAAGGGTTACGACACTCCCAGCGTGACTTACGGCGGTACTTATGCTGACTTGAACGCT
The DNA here is from genome assembly GCF_036705955.1 of Microcoleus sp. A6-C6. Taxonomy (NCBI): domain Bacteria; kingdom Bacillati; phylum Cyanobacteriota; class Cyanophyceae; order Oscillatoriales; family Microcoleaceae; genus Microcoleus; species Microcoleus sp. A6-C6. Next base: position 12,945 of record NZ_JAUBVR010000069.1, read on the forward strand.
TTTCTCAAAAGCAAAGGCAAGAGCTCTTGATCGGTAAAAAATTGGGGGCGGAGCCAAAATTAACCCTTAAACATGGGAGTCCCAGTTTTGAATTGGGAGTCCATTTTATGAACGCCTGGGCGATCGCAGCCGCTCGACTAGGCGTTCGGAGTTGTTAAACTGGAGCAAACACACAGCAGTACGCCCTGGTGGAGTCAACCCGACAATCGCCATATCTTCTATGGTGGTAAAATGTTCCGACCATTGCTGCGTCCGGGGGTTAAAAAGAAAGCTGAAAGCACCAGTTTGGGGGTCGAAAGAACCGAGGTCTGTTCCTTTATATCGGTTGCACCGCCAGCAAGCAAATGCGAGGTTGTCCGCATCGGTAGTTCCCCCATGCTTCAAGGCAATTATGTGGTCAACTTCGTGGACGAAGAAACTTAGCTGTTCTGGAAGCTGACAATACTCTCAGCAAAAATTGGCGCGCTCTTCAACCAAGCGGCGTAGGTTAGCAGGAATGTAAGTCACAGGTTAATCGATTTGAAATTTTGGGTAGAAACATTTTAGATTGTCTCCGCAGAATCCCTAAAATTTAAATTTCAGAGACAAATTGTGGTTCGGCTCGACTAAAATTGGCGAATTGCGACCTAAGTTTTTATTATTTTAAGACTGCCGAGACAAGTAAGGAAGATTACCGGTTTTGAGCATAATAACTAGATGTTCTATCCGCTCGTATTCATCAAGTTTTGTTTGCTCACCAGGAGTCAAGGAACCCGAAGCATTATGTATCAATAATGTCCGCAAGCGCTCTTGCATCTCTGGAGTGGGCCGGAAAGCGGCGATTTCTTCGGGGGTGGGGGCGCTGGCGAGAAAGTTTAAAATATACCGGTAGATGCGAGCTGGGAGCATTGGCTGCTCGACGCACTGGCGCAAAAGTTCCGGCAGTTGTTCGCCTAGAAGTGCCAGTTGTTCTGAAAGTTCGTCGGGTACTTCAATTGTGATGCTTGCCACTGCTAAAAGCCTCTAAATATACGATATATCAGTTATTTTAGAGTTTCCCAGCCCGTGATTGCTGTCCCTGAGTTGCGATCGTCTAAATTTTAAGACCTACCATACATTGCCCGCGATGTCAATATCTCAATGTAAATTTTGTTAACAGTCCTCTGCCTGCTGCGGATTTATCTGAAAAACTGCATAAGCAAAATGGTAGTCTCTACATAAATGCTGTGTATGAAATTGGGAGACAAAACTTCATGAAACGATTGGGTCGTCTATTGGCAGTATTGGGCTTAGTGCTGGGCTGCTTTGCATGGGCTGGAGACATGAGCGCGAACGCGGGGATCTTGAGCCGTATCGTCTTGCCATCATCCTCGCTCATAGTGCTTGACGTTCCGACTAGAACCAATCGCGCCGATGATAAGCTTGCCACAGAATACGGCAAAAAACTTGACTTGAACAACAGCGGCGTCCGGGACTTTCGGGAATTTCGAGGGTTGTATCCTACTTTAGCTGGACAAATTATTAAGAATGCTCCTTACGAAAACGTTGAGGACATACTCAAGATTTCAGGTTTGACGGATGCTCAGAAAAAGGTGCTGCAAGCTAACTTGGACAAATTCACCGTAACTGATGTCGAATCTGTATTTATTGAAGGAGACACCAGGTTGAACAACGGTTTTTACGACTAAGTAGTATCGGGTCTCATTTGAAGGCATTCGATAGAAGTCATTAGTCATTAGTCAGGAGTCATCAGTCATCAGTCATTAGTCATCAGTCATTAGTCGTTAGTCAGAACTAATTTTTTGTTAATTCATGAATTCTGGCTTATGGCTTATGGTTTAGGGCTTGTGGCTTATGACTTCTGCTCCGGCTGACGAAAGCCTTTACAAAGGTTCGCACCCAAAGACGGAGACAAGGCTCCGATATTGTGAAGAGCAAAAAAATTAGATATTAGTTTAAATCTAGATATATCTGTAGATTAAATTATTCAATTGTTAAATCTAAAATTGACAGTTCCAGCCCTTCAAATCATTGGTAGAGTCAAATTTCAAATCTCAAATTGACATTTATATTCGCGATATTTATATGTAAAATTAATTTTAAAATCTAAAATCTCAAATCAAAAAATCTCAAATCGGCAGACTTATGACTGACAAATTTGACGTATTGGTGATAGGTGCTGGCGCAGCCGGTTTGTACACGGCACTTTGCCTCCCAGAACATTTGCACGTGGGCTTGATTAATAAAAATATCCTGCCTGTTTCTGCCAGCGATTGGGCCCAAGGAGGGATTGCCGCGGCGATCGCCCCAGAAGATTCAGCAGCCCTGCACGTTCAGGATACACTGGCTGCGGGAGCAGGTCTTTGCGACTTAGAAGCCGTGCAATTTTTAGTAGAAGAAGCTTCTGCTTGCATCGACTCCCTCGTGAAAATGGGCGTTGCATTCGATCGCACCGGCCCAGAATTAGCCCTCACCCTAGAAGCCGCCCACTCCCGCCGCCGAGTCCTCCACTCCGCCGACACCACAGGAAAAGCCGTCGTCAGTACCCTGACAGCAAAAGTATTAAACCGCAAAAACATTCAACTCGTATCCCCAGCCTTTGCTTTGAGCCTGTGGCTAGACGAAACCGGGCGCTGTCAGGGCATTAGCTCGATTTGCGACTCCCGCGTCAAATGGTTGCGAGCTAGCGCCGTAGTGCTAGCGACAGGCGGTGGCGGACAGGTTTTTGCTCAAACAACCAACCCGTCGGTAAGTACCGGAGACGGAGTGGCGATTGCGTGGCGCGCCGGAGCACTGCTGCGAGATTTAGAATTTGTGCAGTTTCACCCGACGGCGCTAAGCAAAGAGGGCGCGCCGCGGTTTCTGATTAGCGAAGCGGTGCGGGGAGAAGGAGCTCATTTGGTTGACAGCAAGGGATATCGCTTTGCTTTTGACTCTCACCCCAGCGGGGAACTTGCACCTCGCGATGTTGTCAGCCGCGCTATTTTCCGCCATTTGCAGAAGACGGGGGAACCTCATGTTTGGCTGGATTTGCGCCCGATTGCGGTCGATCGACTGCGCTACAGGTTTCCGAATATTATTCAAGTGTGCGCCGATTGGGGAATTGATATTTTTACCGAACCGGTACCCGTCACGCCCGCCGCCCATTATTGGATGGGAGGGATTGTGGCTGACAAGTTAAACCAAACTTCGATTCCGGGTTTGTACGCGGTGGGAGAAACTGCGAGCACGGGGGTACACGGCGCTAATCGGTTGGCGAGCAATTCGCTGCTGGAATGTCTGGTTTTTGGCGCGCAAATGGGACTTTTGCAGCTAGAAGCTGGAAAGCCCAAGGCATTACCAGATGAGTCCGATGCAGGGGAAATCTGGGAAAAATCGATTTCTGCACAGGATATTGAGACGATCGACAAGTTGCGGGTAGAATTGCCGAGTTTGGTATGGCAAAGTGCGGGAATTTGTCGGGGCCAAAGGGATTTGGAAAGTGCGATCGTCCAAGTTGAGCTTTGGCGACAAGAATTTGCCTCTTTGCCTTTGAGTCAAACTTTGCTTAATTTGCAGCCCGGACAAGTCATTGATTTTTCGCCTGTTGATGCCCAAAATAGCTCGGTTTTGCGAAATTGGGGAGAACTTGGTAATTTATTGGATATTGGCTACTTAATTCTCAAAAGTGCTGCGTTTCGCACGGAAAGTCGGGGCGGTCACTACCGTGTGGATTATCCCCTGAGCGATCGAGATTGGTGCAGTCACACTTTAATTCACCAATCGAATTGGTACAAATCTGGGCGAATAGAAGATTAAAAAATTGGGTTCAGCGCGTCCCTGTACCGTCACTTTTGGGATTCCCGTTGGGGTCTGGTTCGTATTTTTTGGGGTTATTTGGAACTCTAGAGGTTTGGGCGACGGTCAAAACTGTGGAGGTCGATGGCGTCGGGCCCTCGCCCCTGCTACGGTCTTTTGTGGAGTTACTGGTTGAGTTACTAGCCAGTGTAGCGGCATTTGCGATGCCGATCGTACTCACTTGCAGACAGACAGCCAGAGTTGCCGTTGTGGTGAACCCAATCAAAGTACGCATAGTGTTCATAGTCTTATCCAAATCATTGAAGTAGATGCACGCCTGTAAAAACTATTATATCTATCAATTTCCGTAGTTCCACTGATATCTTTACATTTACTTTAAATAATTTTCGTAAATATACGTAAAGTTTTATAAATCAACCCTTTCTGGCGATTTTAATTTTGTCTCCGGTCTCCTAGCAATTGCGATTTGCGATTTGCGATTTGCAATGAAATCACTTACTACATAAGGGTTTCGGACACGGGTCTGCCGTTGCATTCTTTTTTTTAACTCACCTCATATTTTGTAATGTTTTTTAATATTTAGATGACACGGCAATTTGCTCTCATAAGTTTGATATTTTTTGTAAATCTATCTAATGACTGATGACTAATGACTGATGACTAATAACTAATAACTGATGACTGATGACCGATGACTGATGACTTAAAAAAATTGATATTGATTTTTCCCGCCTTCCTTAGCGCGATACATCGCAGCATCAGCATTCTTGACTAAAATATCTGACTCTTGACCGTCAATTGGATACAAACTAATCCCAATACTTGTAGTTACAGAAACTGTATGTTCTTCTAAAATAAAAGGCTGCATGATGGCGTAGCAAATTTTTTTAGCTACTTTCTCCGCTTCGTAGCTACCAGGAATTGCGGGCAGAATGACTGTGAACTCGTCGCCGCCCAACCGCGAGATAATATCGCTGCCGCGCAAGCATTGTTTGAGCCGACTGGCAACTGCTTTTAAGAGCAAATCGCCCACATTGTGTCCGAGAGTGTCGTTGATTGACTTAAATCCATCTAAATCTAAAAACAGTAAAGCTAGCAATTCCTGATTGCTGGAGGCTCTTTCTAAAGCCTGATGCAAGGATTCGTAAAACATTTTGCGGTTGGGCAAACCGGTGAGAGCATCATGATAAGCTTGGTGGCTGAGTTCAGCATTTTTTTGTTTTAGGGCATCTTCTCGGAGCTGGCGCTCGGTAATATCTCTGATCACTCCGACTAAAAATAGGTTCCCCGCAGCATCTTTGTGCAGGGATCTTTTTGTCGAAATCAGATGCGTAACTCCGTGAGCGTCGGTAAAATATTCTTCATTTTCTCGCGGCTGGTGAGTTTGCAATACTAATTCGTCTTCCTGCCAAAATATATCGGCTTCGGCTTGGGGAAATAAGTCGTAATCTGTGCGATGGGTTAAAATTTCCAAAGGATAGCCGATAAACTGACAATATGCCTGATTCAACACAACCCAGCGGTGATTTATATCTTTGACAAAAATCGGGTCTGGAATTGTATCGATTAGCGATTGTAAAAATTCTTTAGAGCGTTTTAGTTCTTCTTGTAAGTGAGCCAGATAAGCCACAACTGCGCAGCTAGAACCCAAAAGACTGAGGATTGCAGGAATTAACGGCAGCCACCAACCGGCTAAAAAAGCTAAGTATAAACTGGCACTGAGACCGAGACAGATACTTGATAAACACCAAACCGATCGCCCGATCGATCCCAACTTCCAGCTCACACAGGCTCCCGCCCAAGACCAGAGTAAAATCCACAACAACTCCGCAGCCTCATGCCAGACTTTGATACCCCCGCGCCCGTCGAGGGCCGCACTCAAAATTTGGCTCAAAAAATGAGCCTGAAGCTCAACTCCCGGTATTAGCTGGGGAGGAGCAAACAAACCGGAGCTATAAGCATTTTGGTTAAAATCTTTGAGGCTGGGGGCAGTTGAACCGATCAAGACAGCGCGCGATCGCACAAAATCCGCCGGAACTTTGCCAGAAAGCACGTCGCTCATCGACACAATGCGAAAACTGCCGATCGGCCCACGGAGGTTGGCGAGAATTTGATAGCCACGGCTGTCCGATCGCACGTAAGCACCATCATTCGGTTCAAAACGCCGAAAGACCCCCCGGCCTAACTGCAAGTATTTAGGATTGACGTTTGCTGCTGGTTCAGGGGAAATTCCTTCAGTTTCGAGGTAACTCAAAGCCAATCTGAGCGCGAAACTTTCATGAGTTTTGCCGTCTCCGGGCCAAGAGTAGAGCAAAGCTCGGCGCACTTTACCGTCAGCATCAATGACAACGTTGTTGAAACCGATGCGCGAGAGCTTGTCAAGTACCGAAGGCGGGCGAACTCCCAACCTCGTTTCGTCTGGCATCAACTCAATCCCGATTAAGTTGGGAATAGTTTTAAAAGTTTTGAGCAATTCGGCATTACCCGGTTGAGTCGGCAAATCTCGGTAAATGTCGAGGCCGATCGCCCGCGGCTTGCCAGCGTGAAGTTTTTGCAGCAATTGGGCCAACACAGCATCCGACATTGGGTAGCCGTATTTTTGCAAGTCAGCTTCGTTAATTTCGACAATGGTGATGCGCGAGTCCATTGGTTCGGGGGGCCGCCAGCGTACAAAGCGATCGAAAGCAGTCCATTCCCACACCTGCAAAAATCCGAACCAGCGCATGACAATCACCGTACCGCCAACGGCACTCGCAGTAATCAATACTCGGCGTTCTCGATTAAGCCATTTTTTGATGGTTTTTAGCATATTTTTGGGAGTTTTGACCTCGCTCTTCGAGCATCTAAGCTACTACTACATATAGCTTTTATATCTTTTGGGCGATCGGCTCAGTCGATTCGGGCAAAATATCTCATTTGACAAGAGACTTGAGTTGCCTAAGTCTTTTATCGCACTTTGCAACCGCAGATGTCAGGCAGATATACACAGATAAACGCAGATAATTGTAGAAATTGAAAGCGAATTAATGCAATGCAAGTCTAATGAGCCTGGAAGCAGAAATCTGGTTTTTTGAGTTTTTTGCAAAATTTCTAGTATTTCTAGTATTTATAAAATTTATAACAAAGCTTGCTACAACAAAAATGTTGGGCAGTGAAATTTTGGTTTTTTTCCGGGTTTTTGAATATATATAGTGCGGTTCTATTAGATTGTCGGTCTTTCTTGAAGATGGTCGATTTATCTGCACTTTACGGAAATCTGTTGCATGAAGCTATGATAATTGGGATGATTTTTCGACATAATACTAGATAGAAAACTTTAAAATTTGCTCGTTACCAGGCTCTGCATGGTAATGCAGATCCGGAGGATCTGCCTCCTTTGATCTCGCAACTTACAGGAGAGAGAACTGTAGAAAGTGCTTAATTTATTAAGTTGTCGAGCCTTATTTTAAAATTTTACCTAACTAATTTTTAAGATGTTTTTATGAATTATAGATGCGAGATTTTTGAATAATTTTACAGCAGCCGACAAAGATTAGACCTCTTGCACTCATTCGCAGACCAGATAAAATTATCTGCGTCTATCGGTGTTTATCAGCTTGAAATCTTCGGTTTACCCATCAATCAAATATTTATGCAAGAGGTCTATTAGCTAAGTTAAAAAGCAGGATTTTTCCTGTCCCAAAAAATCTCGAATCTCAAGTTTCAAACTTGGCTGTCAGTTTTGAAAGTTGCGCGGGCCGGTGTAACCGGATAAATCAGCGAGTTTATCCAAAGTTTGCGTCCCCGAATAAAACTGACCTTTAATCTCCCAAGTCGGGAAACCTTTAACATTTGCAGCAGCAGCTTGGCAAATTTCAGCGCGGGAATTTTGTCCTCTGGGATCGCATTCAAAATAATCAATTATTTTGGCTGCTTCTTTCCCAAACAGCATTTTTTGATCGTGACAGTGGGGACACCAGTAAGCGCCGTATTCTTTAGTGCCGATTTCTCGGAGGTGGCGGGCTAAAGCAATTTCTGCCGGGCCGGAGGTTGTGGTGACGGCAGGGGGTAGAATTCCGGGGGTAGAAGAAACAAAAGGAGCAGGTGAGTTGACGCTGTTATAAAGTCCCAATGCGCCGATCGAACTTACCATCGCCACCAAAATGCCTGTAAACACCAACTGTCCGATATCTTCCCACTCGCGGCCGACGAGCACCAGCACAAACAGCGATAGCGCAAATACGGCGGAACTGATGCAGTAAATACACAGATCCTTAATTTCAAAAGCCATCAAATACATCAAATAGCTGCTGAGAATTACCATCGCAGCGGTGATGATAAATAGCGCTTGCCAAGTTCTGTTTTCTAGTTGAGAGTGCAGTCCTTTGTTGGTGTCTGGATTGACGGCTTTGGGAGCTAATGCCAAAATTGCGATGCTCAGGTAAGCCAGACAACCTAATAAACTTAAAGGCACTGTGCCAAAAACTGTAGCGTAGGGACTATTGAGAACTTTGTCGCAGCCGCTGGTGGGACAAATGACTGAGCCTGTCGTGAATTTAGCGATCGTCAGATAAGCTGTTTCTACAACGCCGATGGCTGCGATCGCTGCGATCACAGTCCTAGACCAGCGATGAATCCAAGGGGTTGAACGTCGGCGAATCATTTTTTTGATTGGGTAATTGTTGATTGTTGACTGTTGACTGTTGACTGTTGACTAATGACTGATGACAACTGCCAACTGCCAACTGACTACTGACAACTGACTACTGCCAACAGTCAACAATTCCCATTTTACGTTTTACTTCTGACTTTGCCCGGTTCCGGTGTTAGCCCTCTCGAACCATTAGCGTTTTTGTTTTCTTGTTCGAGCTCTTTCTGGGACAAGCTGCGACGGGCGGCTTCTACAAACTGACTGACGCGGATCGGATCGATCGGCTGTTCGATGCGGCCGTTTCGCTTCAGCGAGCTCGACACAATTACTCCGTCTGCAGCCTGCATGAGGGTGGAAATGTTTTCCCACGATGCACCGCTACCGATGAAAACAGGAGTTTCCCCCGCTGCTGCACTCGCGAGTTCTAAGTCTTCGAGATTGGGAGGGCTGCCGGTTGTCCAGCCGGAAAGAATTACGGCATCGGCTAAGGCGCGCCCGATCGTCTCTTGGACGGCTGTGGTCAAGTTGGGGCTGCCCAGGGGACGCCCGTGCTTGACTAACACGTCTGCGAATATTTTGACATCGCTGCCCAATTCCCGGCGGTAGCGCAGTAACTGGTGTGCTTGTCCTTCAATTAAGCCTTGGTCGGTAGCCATGATGCCGTTGAGGACGTTGACGCGGATGAATTGGGCTCCTGTGCAGGAGGCGATGGCGATCGCGCTGTGGGCGTCGTTTCGCAGTACGTTAACGCCGATCGGCAGCGTTACCAGATTGGTTAGCCTCTCGACTACCAGAGTCATGGCACTTACCACAGCCGGATCTACGCAGTCTTTGGCAAAAGGAGCGTCGAAAAAGTTCTCGACTATGATACCGTTTGCGCCGCCAGAAGCCAGCGCAGTAGCCTCTTGCTCGGCTCTTCCGATAATCGCTTTGAGGTTCCCGCCCCAGCGAGGAGAAGTTGGCAAAGGCTGTAAATGTACGACACCGATTATGGGATTCGGCGTTTTGAATATTTGTTTTAAGTCCACGGATTTTCCTGAAACCACCAAGTTCACTGACGGCTGACGGCGGATTTTGACGGTATATTCTAGAATTCTATATCCACGCGGGCTATTCCGATGACTCAATCGCGCAGGGACTGTCGTTCAGTTGACAGTTGACAGTTAACAGTTGACAGATGAGGGCGACCTCTACCGGAAGTCCGAGGATTGGAGTAATGAATAGTCTGATTTTAATTTCTCCCTATAAGGGTTCCGGCTTTCAACCAATTCTTTCTGGTACAAGCCCGAATTTAGCAGCAGTTTTTTGTTTTCGTTCGAGGTTAATAGTTGAAAGTTGTTCTGATCATTTTCGCCCTCACCTGCGGATTGTGGGCAGCCATCGAAGTGCTGCTGCGGGTGTTGCTGGGTTTTGGCAATCCCTTGATTTACATTGCTGATGCCGAGTGTGGCTATTTGTTGGCGCCCAACCAGAGGGTGCGCCGCTTGGGAAACCGGATTGAGATTAACGAGTATTCGATGCGTACTGGAGCGATCGCCCCACTCCCAGCCTCAGAAACTCTGCGCGTCTTGCTGTTGGGAGATTCTGTCGTCAACGGCGGTTGGTGGACACATCAGACAGATACCATCTCGGAAATTATCGCTCGGCAGTTGAGGCTGCAAGTACAGAATCTGGCAACCAATGCACAATTAAGTTCAAAAGTCAACTACTCAAAGTTTGAAGTTTTGAATGCCTCAGCCAATTCTTGGGGGCCGAGAAATCAACTTGCTTATGCCAAGCGGTTTGGTGTTTTTGGAGCAAAGGCTTTGGTGTTGCTGCTGAATACGGACGATTTATTTGCATCGGCTCCTTCTTCTCTGGTTGTAGGGCGCGATCGATCTTATCCCGATCGCCAACCTCGATCGGCGACACTAGAGTTATTGAGCCGCTACTTTCTATCAGCAGTGCCGGCTCGCCAATTAGCAGCACCATCCGCTGAAAGCGATGTAGTCGGCTGCAACTTAGAAGCTATTCGCCAAATCCAGACAATAGCTGTATCCGCTAACGTCGAGTTTTTGCTAGCGGTAACGCCCAAGCGCCATGAATTCGGCGAGGGCTCTCGCGACTGGGAAGTCAAGGCTAGAGAGCGTCTCGCCGAACTCGTCGAACGTGAGAAAATTACTTACATAGATTTTCTTCCCATTTTCAATTCAGAGGCCCAACTTCCAACTTTGTATCGAGACAGCATTCACCTCAGTCCTCTAGGAAATCAGCTAGTTAGCAAAACGATCAGTAGTCAAATAGTCGCTCTTTTTTTGTATAAATCGTGACTTCACCCAAAAACGGATGCAAGTCCCGGCTTAGGTTGTGGAATTCAAAAAATTTAAACTTGAGTTCAAGTCCGCAGATTCATCTGTGGAGTCAAGCTAAAATCTCAAACCTCAAATCGACTCACATCGCATCCGGTTGCGCGGTAACAGTTACCTTTTCAACGAACAACAAACCAAAACTGTAAAAGCACCCGGAAACGACACAATTTTTCTCGATTTAGCTAACTTGCAAAGTAGACTCTAGCTCTTTGGGATACCAAGCTTGACCATCGAGAGCCATTTGCTCGATCGAACTTGCAAGCCGAAGAGCTTTGAGAGCTTGTTCTCCTCCCACAGAAGGCTGATTTCCACCCCGCACGCAATTAATAAAATGCTCCAATTCCGCGTGGAGCGGTTCAATATTGCTGGTGTAAACTTTCTCGATCAACCCATCTTGACGGTAAAGCACCTGACCGTAATCTGTCACGTAATTGGCGGTTGTTTGTCGGTGAATCAAGATTTCGTTGTTGAGAAAATCTGCCTCTGTCAAAGAATTCTTGCAGTGAGCGGCGATTGAACGGAGTTTGCGGTGTGTCACCTTGCTTGCTGTCAGGGTGGCCACAATGCCGTTAGCAAAGTTCAGCGTCGCTGTCACGTAGTCTAAATAACCTGAATCTGAGGCCCTGCTGCCGCTGGCTGTCAGCTTCACCACATGGGAATCTGCCAATTCCAGGAGCAAGTCGATGTCGTGGATCATTAAATCCAAAACTACCGATACGTCGTTTGCCCGATCGGAATATGGACTCATCCGGTGAGCTTCCAATGCCAGTAGCTCTTCAGTTTTCAGCACTTTGCCGAGTTCCTGAAAAGCTGGATTGAAGCGCTCGATGTGACCCACCTGCAAAATCCGGTGGGCTTCAGCAGCCGCATTGACCAAAGATTCGGCTTCAGCAATGCTAGCTGCGATCGGCTTTTCAATTAAAACGTGAACTCCCGCTTGGAGACAAGACATCCCCACAGCGTGGTGCAGGCGAGTTGGAACGGCGACGCAAACTGCATCTACGTGGGCGAGCAAATCTCGGTAGTCTTCAAAGAAGCGAACCCGGTATTTGCTTGCTACATCAATTCCCCGCTCTACATTTATATCTGAAACACCCACGAGTTCGATATCTTTTAGCAAGCTCAGAACTCGCGTGTGGTGCTGGCCCATATTGCCAACCCCAACTACCCCAATACGGAGGGGTTCAGGTTGACTTCGCTGGCCGAAAACATTTCCGTATCCCAATGACATCCTATCTAGCACTCCTGGATTCTCCTCCACCACAGGAATCAAGCCCGTTGGCTTCCCTAAGCTACTCACAGCCATCCAGATAGTACCACAGTCAAACTATTTGTGAAGAATTTCTAAGTTGGGCTGGGATTCTGGCCGTCAGCAATTACGCAGGCCCTACTCATGCACGAGAGCTGAATATTGCGGTATTTTTATTGGAAATTACGTATTGACAAATAAAGCTGAGTATGCTGCGGTCGATCGCCCGCAGCATCAAAACAACACAAACCAGGCGGCATATTTTTGCGGGACGGTCAAAAAATATCTGCTTTCTGCCCAAAAGTAATCGTTAAAAAGTAATTTGAACGTACAAAAATTTATGTTAAGAATAAGCTGAGTTACGGGCGATCGGTATCTAGAATTGAAAGTACACTTACGTAAAAGCTGATGAGGCGACTATGAGTCAAAAACAAAGGCAGAAATTGGGAAGTGCGATCGCCAGCACAATTTTAAGTTTGGCAGCGTTGTCATTGGCTGGAGTTGACAAAGCACAGGCTGCCGTCCTCACCTACAATTTTCAAGTGGAAGAGGGTGGAGGTAGTGGTTTTTTTAAGTTGAGTAATTCTTCACTGACAGGAATAGGACGTGAAGAACTTGCAGTTGGTGAGGGAAGATTTAACACTTTTGCCTCTGCCTCAAAAAACTACTACGATTTAGCAGGGGCTATAGCTTTATTTTTTCAAGGGGATTTTCGCGGACTGCAAACAGGCGACTACGAAAGAGAGATTAGAGAAATTGACCTTCCCGACGTACCAGGAGGGCCTTTTTACGTCAAATATGACAGCAGGGCATCTTGGTCTATAGTTAGCAACGGGGCGAGCAGTCTTGATATGTGGCCATCTTATTTCTCGGGGTATCGTGAGACACTAATTAGCAACAGGGAGCGTCATCTTGCCATAGACGGACGTACAATTATCAACGATGCGAAGGTTTCTTACACTCTAGTGGATACCGCACCCGAACCAGTTCCCGAACCTCTCACCGTTGGGGGGACAACTTTAGCATTGGCAGGTTTAAGCTGGTTAAAACACAAGCAAAAAATGGCAGCTTGACGTGCCCTGGTACCTCAACAATTAAGCAGTCAGCAGTCACTTTTCAGAAAATATGCGAGTAGCAAAATTTTGCTCTCGATTCGGAGACAGAGCCCTGGCTTTCAAAATCGCGGCTACCAAAAACGCATAGGACAAAACTCCCACTAAGGCCAGCAAAAGTACGCTGACTGCTCCCGACGCATTCCACAATGCGTGAAGTGCGGAGGCGCTAAAATAACCTACGCCCAAAATTTGCCAGCGCTTCCTGGGTTTGAGGGCGCTCAAACCGATAAAATATCCCAAATAACCGCTGTAAGCCATGTGTCCGGCGGCGGAACCTAAAATTCGGGGAATTAGCAATTGCAATCCTACTAATTGTCCGGCTTCTGGGCCTGCTTGCAGGGTGATATTTTGGATGATATTGGGAACGTACTGGCCGAGAGTTTCTAGTAGTGTAAAGCCCACTGCTGAGGCACTTCCTAACAGAATTCCGTCTAATGGTTCCCAAACGCCGATGCGATCGCGCCACGGATTTTTTAGTAAATTTCCCAGCAGCATCGCTCCCAAAACTGGCAGGGCTTTCAGTAATTCTTCCATCAGACCCGCCCCGAAGAACATTCTGATTAAAAAAGGTAAAAAACTGATTTGTTCGCCTTCTGCGGGCAAACGACCGGGCAAAATTTCTCTAAATACTAATATAAATCCCATCAATAAGGGGCTGCGCAATATCAGGACTGTTGCTAAAGCGGTACCGAGCAATACCCACCAAGGTTTGTGTTTGCCGCACAGTTGATAGATGAAGTAGTAAGCTGCACCGGCGAGGTAGGCTGACAGCAGGAAGTTGAAGGCTGCGGAATTTCCGACGGCGAGAAACATGGACACGACAAAAAGAACTGTCGCAATACCTGGATATAAGTATGCTTTTTGGCTTAATTGTTTTCCCGTGGAGGCGATCGGGAATAATTGAGTTAAAGTTAGAGCGTCCTTTTCGGGTGGATCAAAATTACCGACTTGGGCCTGGGAGAATCCGGGTTTATTTTGGTGAGGGGTTGCGGAAGATTCAAATATGAATTCAGGGCCGTCTTCACCGAGACTGATGCGATCGCCTGTTTGTAGAGTTTGGCAGCCTTCCAGCTTTTGACCGTTGATATAAGTTCCGTTAGCGCTGTTGAGGTCGCAAATTTGCCATCTCGTCCAATTACCCTGAGTCAGGGGACGGACTGCGGCGTGGCGGCGGGAAACCATGCCGTGGGCGATCGACTCTAAAGCTATTTGACAAGTGCGATCGCGTCCGATCGCCACTTCCCCATATTCAGAAAGTGGGTACTTGGACGCTGGCCCGGACGCAGCGCCTTGGGCGGGCACTTGTCGCAGAAATCCGATTTCATTAGTCATTAGTTATTAGTCATTAGTCATTAGTCATTGGTCATTAGTTATTAGTCATTAGTCATTAGTTATTAGTTATTAGTTATTAGCTGTTAGCTGATGTTATTGATCTGTCTTGACAACACAGTTATTAGTCATTTGTTCGCTGTTATGTGATGTTATTTATCCGCAATCTTGATTCGACAGTTATGAGATTTTAGATTCTGAATAATGATTCATGACTAATAACTAATAACTCATAACTCATAACTCATAACTCATAACTCATAACTCATAACTCATAACTCATAACTCATAACCAATGACCAATGACCAATGACCAATGACCAATGACCAATGACCAATGACTAATGATTATAGATTTGCTCTGGCATCCTGAACGGCTGCATAGAAAAATATGCCTGTGAGCGGTATGCTGAGGGCGAGAATGATGCCTGTGACTAAATTGCCGAGTTGAGCGTTTCCCGAAGATAGCTCAAAGATTGAGCCGACTGCGGCGATCGCAGTGATGCAACAAAGAGCTAACAATAAACCACTTTTCGGAGTTCCTGCCATCATACTGATTTTACTGCCTTGGGCGAAAATTTGTTCTTGACTAATTCTTCATTCAGTGCCAGCTTGTTGTCTACTCTGTCTACAAACAGCACTCCGTTGAGATGATCCATTTCGTGCTGAATTACTCTCGACAGTAACTCAGTTGCTTTCAGGGTTTGCGGGCGGCCGAATTCGTCGCGATATGACACTTCAATGACTTCTGGGCGTTTGACATCAAAATAGACTCCCGGAATGCTCAAACACCCTTCTTGCAAGATGCAGATATCGCCACTGCTACTTTTGATGGTGGGGTTGATCAAAACCATTGGCGGTGTGGCCAGATTTTCTGGGTCGCAGTCGATCACGATTACTTGTTTGTTGACTCCGACTTGGGGGGCTGCCAAACCGATGCCGTCGGCACTGTACATGGTTTGCAGCATTTCTCGGACTAACTGCCGAATTTCTGCATCGACGCTGTTAACGCGCTTTGCTGGCTGCCGCAGGACGCGATCGCCTAAAGTGTGTATTGTTAGAGGCGGTTTTTCTAACTTTTTCTTTTCCACCAAAACCTGAACCGTCATAAAACCTCGCGGATGTTTGGAAACCCCCCAACAAAAGCTGCTGGGGATAAAATTGGAACCAATACTATTATTTTCAATATTAGTCTAATTTCAGGTAGCCATGACTGGAAAAACACCAAACCAACGGCCTGTTATTTCTCTGGGGCTTTCGCCCGCTGATTTGGCGGTAGAGCTCGCGGGGGCGATCGCCATTTTAGTGTCGATTTTGCTGATTGTACAATTTTGGGCGGTTTTGCCCGATCGAATTCCGATTCACTTCGGCTTGGGGGGACAGCCTGATGCTTTGGGCGACAAGGTGATGATTTGGATGCTACCAGCAGTGGCTGCTATTATTTTTGTGGTTTTAACTGCGGTATCGCGCTATCCGCATACTTTTAACTATCCGGTACGGATTACTGAGCCAAATGCGCGCCGCCAATATCTCTTGGGGCGAAGCCTTTTAGTTTGGCTGAAGGCGGAGATTTGCTGGCTGTTTGCTTTTATAGTGCGGCAGCAAATTCTTGTGGCTTTGGGCAATGCTCAAAGGTTTAGTATAGAGTTGGTTTTTGGGATAATTTTTTTGATATTTGCGACGGTTGGCGTGTATTTTGTGAGAGCTTATTTGGCTCGCTAGATGTAGGTGAAAAACTTTCATATAAATCGTCAAAAGCGTTTTTTATAAGTGCGAGCCTCTCGCTCGCTTACACATAGCGAGCGAGAGGCTCGCACTCCCTGTAAATGCTCTCACAGAGATGCTCCCAACCTTTGGCTAAGCCATGAGATATGTTTGTTGATTGTTCATCGGCAATACTCGCAACCGTCGATTTTTCAAATCTGGTTCTAAGCCTAGTTCTTCCATTGGAGTCACGCCCAGCAAAACAGCGGAAACGCCTTGGGGCAATTCTAAACAATCAAATCTGCCTTCTCTACCTTCTACAATAATTTGAGCGCCTGCAAAAATCCGACCTTTTTTGATGCCAGCCGATGTTTCTACATCTCTTTCTCCTACTTGTCTTAAACCAAGTTGGCTAATAATATGAGCTGGCAAAGAAAGCAGAGTTGCTCCGGTATCGACAAGAACGTTGTCGCTCACCGCAGAACGAACTTCATCGGTAGAAATGAATCCCCGTTCGGCCATAACTAGATCGATGAAATTCGTGACGGTGATTGTAGTAATTACTTGACCCATTTGTTTTCCTTGAAGATTAGGGAGTACCAGGGTCATGTTATTTTACCTCTTTGAGTGTAATTACTGGATATTTCTATTGTAATGCTATCTAGAATCGTGCTTCATTGGTTAAAATCGTTTTAGCGATCGCCCAAAATTAGAATTTGCCTCAACGCATGACACCAGAACAAAACTCTTCTCAACCCAATCCTCCCGATTCCAACGTGACTGTAGAAAGTCCTAACGGTGCGAGTCCTGCTGTCCCACCAGAATCAGCAACAATCGTTGCTACTGCTGAACCGACAAAACCGCTGCCTCCGCGTCCAACAAGCCCAAGGGTTTTTGCGCCGTTGCAGCCACCACAAACGAATGCTGAGATGTCGGGATCGCTGTTGATATTGGGATCGATCGCAGCAATGATTATAGGGCTAGCCATCGACATCGTGTGGCTCGGTTTGTTGGGTGCGATTTTGGCGATCGCGATCGCCCTGCGGATCATGTGGCCCAATTGGGGCAAAATCTGGACGCAGGTAATCCCTCCGACTTGGCGCACCCTGATCGTCTCTAGCTTTGGGCTGTTGGCGGGAACAGTTGGCTTGCTGATACTCAGCGGGGCTAACGGTGAACTGGGAAGCCGCAATATCAAGATTAACTGGGATGCGGTGGGAGCAGTAGGCGAAGTCATCGGCGCTTTGGGTCAAATTTTGATCGCGATTTTGGGCGTTTACGTGGCTTGGCGGCAGTACGTAATCTCGAAGGATTTGACGATTCAGCAAAATCGCATTACGCAGCAGCAAACTATTGATGCTTATTTTCAAGGGGTTTCTGATTTAGCCCTTGATGAACAAGGGTTTTTGGAAGATTGGCCACAGGAAAGGGCGATCGCCGAAGGCCGCACCGCTGCGATTATGAGCAGTGTGGATGCTGAAGGTAAGGCTAAAATTCTGCGGTTTTTGTCGCAGTCGAGACTGGTTACTCCTCTGAAGCGCGATCGGCTTTTAGGCCGCCCCATCCTTGACGGCGACGGCGGCTACGCTGAAGATAGAGATTACGGTATCCGCGTTATCGATCTGAATGTCATGTTAGCGGGTGCTGACATGGCTGGCACCGATTTGCGGTGGACGGAGTTGAGTGAAGCCAACCTCGTCCGGGCGAATCTCAGCAAGTGCGATTTAGTCAAAGCAAACCTCTCCCGCGCTATCCTGTACGACGCGAATCTCACTCGCGCTGACATGAGAGCAGCGATATTATTCTACGGCTCGGTCGAAACTGCTTCTCCCCGCAGCCGCACGGAATTTCCCAACTATCAAACGGGTGAACATACCGGCGCTGTGGTTGAACGTGCAGATTTTACCGCTGTCAAGCGACTGTCGGACGAGCAACGACACTACTGTTGCTCTTGGTGTGGCTCGAAGTCGAGAGAGACTATTCCCGGCGGCTGCGAAGGGATTCCCAATAAGCTCGGACGTTAAAATTAGCAGTACCGCTGTACTTACGTATATATTTGACGATCGCGAGCGCAGCGGACTATGGTGTAATTTTCAATCAACAGTTTTGCGCTGTTTTAGCCATGAGCAATACTGATTTACCGCTGGTTTATTCGTGGTCAATTTTGGGTTTTGTGAATGGCTTTCTTCCCAAAAGTGTGTGGGAGTTGTTCTCCCATTGGGACGGCAAATGGTACACCCAAATCGCTACTCTAGGCTACAGCTACGCCGATGACGGACAACAGCATTCTGTTGCATTCTATCCGCTGTTTCCCTTGCTACTTGGGGGGATGATGACCCTCGGAATGCGAGCCAACGCAGCAGGGGTATTAATCAACTCTTTTGCATTTTTGGGTGCATTAGTGATAGTCTACTTTTGGGTATAACAGCGATACGATATTTCCCACGCTGCCTGAAAAAAGTCTCTTTCGCACAGCATAGCGTAGCGATAGGTTGCTTCTAATTCCGGGTAGAAGTTCAGGGGCTGACAGGTGTAGGTTTTTTACGAGGGGGTAGTATAAAATCAATTAAACCAGGCGAAAATAAGGGTGATTCAACGAAACACGTGGCTGCGGGAAAAACCTCAATGCTGAAAAATAAGCATCTCAAGGATTGGTCATGTATTGTCTCCAAACAAATGGCTCACCTGTCAATACCTCAAGCGATTGGGTTAGCGACTTGGAGTTTTGGCGTAGTGATGACCAAATCCAGCAGTTTAACCCAAGTTTCGCAGTTGAGCGCTGACATTAACGAAGAAAAGCCGAATACAGTCCGTCAGCGATTAAAAGAATGGTATCAAGAAGCCCCAGCTAAAAAAGGACAAAAGCGTCGTGATTTCGATGTGAGTAGTTGTTTTGCTCCATTACTGTTGTGGGTGCTAAGTTTACTGCCAAAAAATGTTGAGGACATTGCCTTGGCATTGGATGCCACTAGCATCGGGATAAATTTACAGTTCTGTCGATGAACATCTTATTGGGTGGGTCGGCAGGGCGAACGCATCTAAATTTTATGTTAGCAGAACCTGGTATATTGGAGAATGATTATTGAGTGCCTACCAAATAT
>NZ_JAUBVR010000070.1:0-32073 GCF_036705955.1 Microcoleus sp. A6-C6
TGTTTTGTATTTTACCATGCTGTGGCTAGATTGTGAACCTTCTTTTTTGCTGTTACCCCGATTTATTGAGCGGATACATGTGGTGTTTGCTGGGAATGATGCGGAAATAGAGAATTGAACGAGTGGCTAGCTTGAAAACAGGGCGAGTGCGGTATAATAAAAATGGTGAAGTTTTCGAGCAAAAAAACATAATTGCAAATATGCCAAAATACCTGACAATTGCAGAAGCGCAACAACAACTACCAAAGTGGCCGGATGACTTAGTAGCAGAGCCAGCTATCATCACTAAGGATGGGAAACCGGCAATAATTGCCCTCAGTTTTAAACAATTTGAATCTCTGTTAGAAACAATAGAAATTCTCTCCGATCGCGAATTTATGGCTCAGTTGCGATCTGGTACCGAACAAGCCCAGAATGGAGAAACAATAGTTAAAAGCCGAGTTAAACCTTTGACAGCACTTAAAAATGGAGCCTGTAGAATATCAAGTTATTTTGACTGCACAAGCAGGGTAACTATTTATGAAAAATTCCTAACTTACATATAGACAATTTCACCGCGACGAACCTGTGCCATCGTGAGCTTCTAACGTTTCTTGTGTAGCAAAGCTTTGTAAAAATGGTAAATTACTATGACTCCCCCTCAAAAAAGACCTGAAATTTCACCTTTGAAAAAAGTTTTTATTAGTCCAGGATGGATAGTAGTATTAGCCATAGCTTGCTTTGCATTCTGGAGGGCACGAAATCCTGAAATTTCTTCAAATTCAACTTTTGTGGCTAATGGTAATCAGTCTGTTCCCAAACAATTGATAGGTCAATGGCAAACACAAACTCCAGGTAATTCTGTAACATTAATTTTCACTAATGAAGGGACGTTATTTGTTTGGAATATGCCTACTATTGCTAAACAAATGGAATATCAGACTGATGTAAATCATCAACCCAAGAATTTGGATATATTAACACGAGGTCAAGTTACGGGAAGGACAATTTTTGAGTTTACGGCTGATGGTAAGTTGCGTTTAATCTTAAATAATATTCGAGCATCTCGACCTACTTCTTTTGATTCTAATGCCAGGATTTTTCAGAAAGTATCTGAAAAAACGACATTGCCTGATAATGTGAAAGTAATTAATTTTAAAGAACCCAACCAAGCTAGACAATCGGAAGGAAAACAATATGTTGCATCTATAAATAGAGGACAACAAGCTTTTTATGCTGAAAATGGACGTTTTACGTCTATTTTGCCAGAATTGGGATTAGGTATAAAATCAGAGACGGCAGGTTATTCATATAGTATTGTTTTGAGCAACGATGGGCGTTTTGTGCAATCAATTGGTTTAGCAAAGAGAGATGGATTGAAAAACTATACAGGAATAGTTTTTTGGGTTAACAATGCTGACAGTAAGTCTACATCTTCTCTATTTTGTGAAAGCTATCAACCTTCAAAAGAGCTTCCTGGATTACCGGTTGTTACCAACTCTAAAGATGGGCTACAATGTCCTCTTGGTTATTCGCCGATAGTGCGTTGAAAATCTGGACTAGATTAATAGCATATTTGAAATTACTTGAGTGCATTCAAAAGCTCATTCCTCACTCCTCAGACTCAAAATCCACACGATCGTACATTTCGCCCAAAGACATCTCAAAAGACACCGAACTCAACGCCAGAACCGCATCAGCACCATCATACTCAGACAAAACCCACTTATTGTCATCCCTCTTACAAAACTGTTCGACGTGCATTTCGTACTGATCGATCAAAACATACTCCCGAAAACTAGGAATAGAACGAAAAAGTTTAAATTTGTCACCACGATCGTAACTTGCTGTGGATTTCGATAAAACCTCAGCCACCATCACCGCATTAGTAATCGTATCTTTCCTACCCTCAGCAAACTCCAACTTACCCGCCACCAGCATCACATCAGGATAAGTATAAATCCGCTTCGACGGTATCCACAAACGCAAATCGTTCATGAAAATCCGGTAGGGTTGTCCTTTCGTCGCAAAATTAAGTGCAGCATAAAAATTGCCAGCTATCTGATTATGATTTGGTGTTCCGCCTGCCATAGGAATTATCTCGCCATCGTGGTATTCACTTCTAAATTCTGCCGCTTCTTCCAGCTTTAAATAATCTTCAGGAGAGTAATAAATATCAACTTTTTCCTCAACTACTTCTTCGCGAATTTCTGTTGATGCCGTCATAGTACATCCTCGTGCGATCGTACTCGCCATTATAACCGCATTAGGTGTTAGAAACCGGGTTTTGTGCAAGAATTCGGCGCTGTTACCCAGAGTTGTTAAAAACTCGGTTTCTGAGAGTCTTAGCAATACTAAAAATAAGGACACAACAACGTTGTTGTGTCCTTACTTGGGCGGTATCGGAGTTGATCGCACAACAATGTTGCGTCTCTACTTAGTCTTGTCCAAAGTCCGCGACTCTAACCACATAGGAATTACAATCCAAGCAACTGCTAACAGCAAAGCAAATACCGCAAATTGAGCCGCCCAAGCTACCAACTTTTCCAAAGACACAACTTGTCCTAGGAAATATGACAAACTTACCATGACAGATGCCCAGCTTGCTGCACCCAGAATATTGAACAGCGAAAATTTCCAAAAAGGCATTTCTGCGATGCCCGCTAGGGGGCTGGCAAAAATCCGCAGCAGTGCGATGAAACGGCCTAAAAATACCGCTTTAGCTGCATTTTTGCTAAACTGTTCTTTGAGGTCAAACAGTTGTTCTTCCCGAAAGCGGAAAAATTGTCCTAGCTTCAGCAGCAGCGGCCAGCCGCCGTATCTGCCGATCGCATAACCGAAATTTCCGCCGAGAGTCGCACCGGCGATCGCGCTTCCGAGCACAAACCAGAAATTCAGTTCCCCACTGCCAGCCAAAAAGCCACCAGCAATAGTAATTGTCTCGCCTGGGAGAGGGACTCCCAGATTTTCTAGCAAAATCCCCAAAAATACCGCCCAGTAGCCGTAATCGTGGGCAAATTGCTGAATAGTCTCTAACGATAAAAACTCAAAAGACATTCGATACTGCCTTCGTAAACTTTTGCAAAGCTCAATACATTTATATCTTGGCTCGATTCAGCCAATAGTGCAATCCTTCGCTGTGATTAAGAACACACAAAACTCGCGATCGCCCGCCTAACAAAAAACTAGCCTTTAGGGCATTATAGATGAATGGAGAATAGTTGCGGTTGCGTTGAGCCCATCGCCAGCCCGTCATCCTACTAAATTTATCACCAGGGCGATCGCCACCGATTCCCACAAGGGCGATCGCGCATCCTAGAACCTTAGCTGAAATTCCCTGATGATCTCAACTTTGGCAGCAACCGAACTCACTTATTGATACTTGACAATCCGAGGATAACTGCTATGGAATTTCCCAACTTCAACCAACACATCATCCTCCAACCTCAAAACTGCCTCGACTCCGAAGCCGGCAGCCTCCTCCAGCAACAGCTAGCCGAGATTTTGCCCGATCGCCCCCAACTCTGGGTAATTGACATGGGCGACGTAGATTTTATCGACAGTTCCGGCTTGTGCGCCCTAGTCGGCGGACTCAACGCCGCCCGCCACCGGGGATGCCGCCTCGTCATCTGCAACGTCTCAGCCACTGTCAGGCTAATATTTGAACTTACTCAACTCGACCAACTTTTTGAAATTTTTGACAGTTTCGAGCAAATTATCTCAACACCAACTCCCGCTTTAGTTGCCTGATAAAAATTATACGATCTCCGGTTAATTGCCCATAACTAGGTTCGATCGTTGGGAATGCAAGTCCTGATTTATTAGCCAAGAAAGGACTAAAGTCCTCACTACGAACACCAAAAAGTAATTTGCATATCATAAATCGGCTTATTTGTCAAGCAATACCAATGGCAGACAAATAAATCCGGCACTTGAACGCCGACAGAAGCGATCGCAGGTGCAGCCGGAAAAGGCAAAAGTCGATCGAAACAAATCCTTTCCCCAACGAACCCGAACTGCATCAAATAAGTCGCCGGTGGTGCATTTAAAAGATTCAGTAACCCGAAAGCCAACTCATACAACTGCTGTCGCCAAACATCCGACAAATGCAGCGGTTGACGGTAACTCAACTCGCCAGACAAGTTGTCAGATTCCGCAGCGATCGCCTCAGCATACAGCGGCCCCTTTGCCGTCAACACCACCGGTAGCCAAAAATTGCCATCGCCGACGGGCACTTGTAACTCCTGGGCCACTCGATCGCGCGCCGCCACAACATTAGCGCCAAATCGAAACACATCTTGACCCGGAAAAACCAGATCCGACGGCACATCCAGCGTCAAAGGACAAACGATCGATCCACCATCGGCGATCGCACCAGAATAGAGATCGGAAACCCCGCAGATCAGGACTTCAGTTAAAGGATCGGATTGAGAGATCGCCTCCAGGAGACAATCGGCCAGGCCCCGCGAATCGCCCGCCACAATCAAAACCTTAGACATTGCCAAAGCTCGGCATTTGAATACCGCGATCGTCATCAGGATCGACGCTCGGCAGATCCAGGCCTTTCGCCTTGCGATTCCGCATCGCCAGACGGTAAGTCACGCTCTGCAACTCAATATGCAACTGGCGGTTTTCCTTTTGCAGTTGATCCAACTTTTCCTTAATCGGCTCGATCCGCTCGGCAAACTTCTGGCGGTAAACCCCAGGCAATTCCTGAACCACTTGTTCGAGCATTCTAGAGCGATCGGTCAATTCTTGCACCGATTGCCGCAGTTGGTAAACCTCCGTATCCCGATCGGCGATTTGTTCCTGATAAAAACCCACCTGCTCTTCCACAGCTTGCAGTTGTTCCCGCATTGCCTGCATTTGAGCTTGGTGGCGATCGGAAACTTCCGGCGCCGGCACAAAACTCGAATTTCCCTTCACCAGTCTGAAAAGTTCTTGAGATAACTGCTGCACCAATTGGTCGCGCATTTGCAGCTCTTCGGTGAGACGAGATACCTCTGATTGCAGTTCTTTTGAGCTTACAAGTTTAGTTGGATTCACGATTACTCTCAGCTTTTGCTATAAAATGTGTTTCTTTAAAATATCTTTCCCTCACCACAGAGGCAAGAGGCAATTTAAAAATTTTGCACCCGGGCCTGCTAGATCGATCTGCCAGATGTCAACGGTCAAAGCCAGTCTAACTCACATCAGGCACCAAAGTCAGTCGATGTGAGATTTTAGATTTACTGCACAGATGAATCTAGTAGCTTTGAACCTTAGTCTCAAATTTTTGACTCTCTAGGTCTAACCCGATCGCCGCCGAGAGCACTTTGCCAGCTTCATCCAAGGTACTGCCAAAACAGATAATTCCGTCCTCGTGACCGGCCATCGCCAGAATTTTGCGATCGCCTAAATTCTCCTCCTCAAAAAGTCTAAACATTTCTAAGGCCATCTGCGGAGTACCGTAAGGTATTTCTTTTCTAGTCGTAGGAATTTTAAACAGCAGTTGCTGCCATAGTTGAGGATTGTGAACGTGAATTATCCCGCCCACATCGTGTCTGTGAAGGTACAAGGCTGCGTGAGTTAGGGACTCCGACGAAGCTGGTACGGGGCCCCGGCAGCCGAGAAAATTTTGTTCTAAGTTAAATTCAGTGACAGTACAGTAGAAATCAGGCCCCAGATTTGGCAAGTGTGCCGTCTGGGTGCCTGAAATCACGAATTGGCAAGAATTGTCGAGTCTGACGCTGACGTTACCAAAACCAATGCCATTTTCGTAGACACCTATTAGTCCCCAAGAGTGGAGTCGATCGCGCCAGTCGATCAAATCTGCTATGTTATCGGCAGCTAAAGGATCTGCCTCTTGCCATTCGCAGCGGTACTTAACGACTCCTTCATCCATCTATTTTTCTGCCTAGCCCGTACACCACACACAAGTCTTATTCTGAGACTTGACCGAAGTTGTCAAACTGTTTTTTGTCTGCTGCCTTCTTTCTAGAGTGCCTGAGTGCCTTAAATAATCTACATTCCTGTGTCGCCGTAATTAGCGATCGACATCAGCAAAAAGTATACTACGCAAGAAGAACAAATTATTCCAAACATCATAAATTTAGCCTCAACAGGTGATTGCAAAAGTTGAATGTAAAAACGCACGCTTTCCGGCTGGGAGTTTTATTCTTGGCTGTTGCTATATCTAGTCTCTTATGTGAAACTATTTAACATACGTCAACAATTTATTGCTCAAGAGTACAGCATTTATACTGAGGTTGCTGGCCTCCTCAACAATACTTAACGAGAAAGTAGCCCTTGATCCGGGAACTTAGGTAAAATTAACCGTAAATTTACTTACTTTCATAATACTAATATTTCAGTGAGCGGAACACAAAATTAAAAAAGTTTACCAAATCAACACAAATGCTAGCCGATCGCCCGCGGCGTGATTAATTGCTAAAACCCTTGCTAATATTGATTTTTCAGTGAGCGGAACACAAAATTAAAAAAGTTTACCAAATCAACACAAATGCTAGCCGATCGCGCGCGGCGTGATTAATTGCTAAAACCCTTGCTAATATTGATTTTTCAGTGAGCGGAACACAAAATTAAAAAAGTTTACCAAATCAACACAAATGCTAGCCGATCGCGCGCGGCGTGATTAATTGCTAAAACCCTTGCTAATATTGATTTTTCTGCTAGCGGCGATAACTGAAGCCGTAATTGCTTCAACATCGTGCTTGTCCCAAAAGAGTTTAGCCGATCGAGCAGTGGCTCGATCGGCTAAACTCTTTTGTGGGGCAGTCACGCCCGCAGCCCTTTAAATGTGGAAGTGATACAAAATGCTGCCATCGTCTTTAATTTCGCAATTGGCATTAAAGACTTCAGCTTGTTGGTTCAAAAAACGCTGAGCGACATCCGGCGACAGCCGCGTCTCCATCGCAAACCGCACCAGAGTGATTTCGCCGCTGCCTTCTTTGATCAGTCGGTACAAAGCACTTTGGAGTCTTTCGCTCTCTTCTCGCTGAAAAGCTGATTTGTTCTGCCAATCAGCCACCGAAGGAATCAAACCGCGGCTCACCAAAATCGCCAACAGCAGGCCAACTCCCACAATTAGAGGCACAGTCGGATCGCTCGTGGGCGTCGCCACAATTTGCGGCGCCGTAGCGGCGGCAAAACTGCTCACCATTTCTTTTTCTGACGCTTGCGTATCCGCCATTGCCAGTTGAGTTTTGTTGTATACGTCTTGCTGAAGCTTCATTTGCTGCAACAGGCGAGCGCGCTCTCTTTCGTATTGGTCGAGTTTTTGCTGAGCTTGTTTGAGGTCTTGAGTGACTTGTGCCAAGCGTTGGTTGAGCGACTGATTGACTGATTGCCACCGATATCTATTAATCAGGCGGCTTTTTTCAACCATGCCCTTCATCAACATATCCGCCGTTTGCACTGCTTGATCCCGATCAAGCGAGCGATACCCAACAGCAATCTGTAGAGGTTCTTCCGGCTTAGAAATCTTGACGCTAGCATTTTGTCGAATTTGCTGAGGCGACAGCTTAACTGCATCTGCCACTGCTTTGACAACATTATCTGCCAGCAAAACATCGGGAGTGAGTTGCTCTCCCTGCTTGAGAATTGTCGCGCCCGTACTCGAAAATTTTACTGGCGGATTATTAGAAGTCAGAGTGCCTTGGGCCAGGAATCCCGGCAGCGGAGCTAGGCGGTAGGCTAATGCCCCTGAAATACCCATAATTACAGCAAAACTGCCTAGGGCAATCCATCTGTACTGATTTGATGAAGATCTAAAACGTAAATTTCCCATTTTGATAGTCAAGTCATAACATTCACTTTGCTGTTGCAGCTAGTCCCAAACCAAAGAGCGATGGTTTCTTTCTTTTGAATGAAATTGACTGCGAAAAAATCACTCAAATTGTAGCGAAAAGCTCTCAGATCGGCTTTTCAGAGTTGCAAATATTCATGTTTCCAAAAAAGCACCTAACTTGTGTTTTTTCCTAACTGTAACCTCAGCTTTTTTGTTTAGGAATTACTCAAAAAATTGCAGGTATGACGATGATCAAGCCAAGTCTGTTGCCATCAGGGGAGCCTCGTGCGAGAGTGAAATCTTGCGGAGCCTCGCCGTGTTTGTTGACACTTAAAACTTTCACTTTTTCGCCTGCTGCAATCCTTCAATTATTTTACTTCTTGCTGTGCGTTTTGCGGAAGCGATCGCGCGGGTGCGTTGTTGCTCGATCCTGCGATCGCCCGCAGGTTGTACGGCACTTCGCTCTCATCTGAGATGCCCTCAAACTCGATACTTCTTCTGACGGCACATTCAAACCGATCGCAATTACGCTCAACGAAGCCATCAAGCCCGCAGGATCGATCGGCTAAACTCCCGATCGCGATTAACCAACTGCTAATTTTGCCGATATTCTCAAATAAGAGCGGGTAAAACAATCAAAAAAAACTTAAATATTCTTCCTAAAAAGTTACTAGCCCAGAATTATACCACGCACTAACAGTAATTGCTAAAAATAAAAAAGTTGTGGAGCAGGCCGCAAGACCTGCTCCACATCAAATGATGGTTTGACAAAGATACGATTGATCGTACCGACGAAAGTTCAGAAGCCGATCGGCAAAATAAGACCCTCGCGGGCCATGACAGCCTTGGGAAAAGCGATTTGTACCTCTTCGGCGATGCGATCGAGAAAATCGTCAGTATGAGCCGGATCATGGTGAAAAATCACCACCCGTTTCACCCGCGCTTCCTTAGCCATTCTCACCGCTTCCTGCCAAGT
Source organism: Microcoleus sp. A6-C6 (assembly GCF_036705955.1). Classification (NCBI taxonomy): domain Bacteria; kingdom Bacillati; phylum Cyanobacteriota; class Cyanophyceae; order Oscillatoriales; family Microcoleaceae; genus Microcoleus; species Microcoleus sp. A6-C6. Next base: position 8,745 of record NZ_JAUBVR010000070.1, read on the forward strand.
CGAGTGTCCCCAACCCACCTTCGGAGACTTGGGATTGTGATATTCCTCGTCGGTGTACATCGCATCGTAGATCAGCACGTCAGCATCGAGGGCTAGATTATAAATATTCTCATCTAGGCGATCGGGAAAATGTTCAGTATCCGAACAGTAAACAACAGAACGTCCCTGCCAAGTCACCCGATATCCCATCGCAGTATTCGGGTGATTAAGAGAACCAGTCCTAATCTCAATATCATCCAGCATCATCGTCTGGTTGTGATTGATCTCGTGAAAATTCAAATCTGCCGGCAAACCCATAAGCGGCACCGGCGAATTCGAGTGCAGAACCCGTTCGACGAAGTGCCGTTTCAGACAATCTCCATCCGGCGGAATCGCCCCATAAATATCAAACCTATTGCCGCGGATAAAAGCTGGGGCGAACAGCGGGAAACCTTGAATGTGATCCCAGTGGTAGTGAGTAAAAAACATATAAGCTTGTATCGGCATTTCTTGCATCAACTGGTCTCCCAGCATCCGCAAGCCAGTTCCGCCGTCAAAAATCAAGCGTTTTCCACCGACTCGCATTTCCAAACAAGAAGTATTTCCGCCGTAGCGAACAGTTTCCGATCCTGGTGTCGGAACACTGCCCCGGACGCCCCAGAACTGTACTACAAAATCATCTATACCTTTTATTGCTTCGGAGGGTTGAGGGCAATCAACGGGATTTGCCACTACAGAGGACAAGCTGATTTCCATTTTAAAATTCAGACTTTAAGGTTCCACATTGTCCGTGATGGCGCAGCAGATGGTCGCACAACACTAAAGCTACCATTGCTTCGACCATTGGCACAGCTCTTGGTAAAACGCAAGCATCGTGCCGTCCTTTGGCTGCTAGCAGTGTTGCTTCACCCTCTCGGGTCACAGTGCGCTGCTGCTGCCGAATTGTCGCAGTTGGCTTGAAAGCCGCCCGCAGAATGATATTTTCACCGTTAGCAATGCCACCCTGAATTCCACCGGAGCGATTCGTTACTGTGCGAATTTCTCCTTGTTCATCAGTATAGTATTCATCATTGTGTTCGCTGCCCTTGAGCAGAGTCCCGGCAAAGCCCGAACCAATTTCAAAGCCTTTGCTAGCGGGTAAGGACATGATCGCTTTGGCTAAGTCGGCTTCGAGTTTGTCGAATACGGGCATTCCCAGGCCTTTGGGTACGTTGCGGGCGACGCATTCGACTACGCCGCCGATCGAATCTCCGCTGTCGCGAACTTTTTCGATTAGTTCAATCATTCTTTCGGCGCAGTCGGCATCGGGACAGCGGACAATGTTGCTTTCTACTTGTTCTAAGGTAACAGTGTCTGGGTCGGCGACGCATTCTAAGTCTTTGATGCGTTTAACGTAGCCGACTATTTCTACGCCTGCGGCTTGGAAGAGAATTTTTTTGGCGATCGCCCCTGCTGCTACTCTACCAATAGTTTCCCTCGCCGAACTTCGACCTCCGCCTTGCCAGTTGCGAATTCCGTACTTAGCATCGTAGGTAGCGTCGGCGTGGGAAGGGCGGTAAGTTGTGGCCATTTCGCCGTAATCTTGAGGGCGAGTGTCTTGATTGCGGACTAAAATTGCGATCGGAGTTCCCAGAGTTTTGCCTTCAAACACGCCCGACAGAATTTCGCAGGTATCAGCTTCTTTGCGGGGCGTGGTAATTTTGCTTTGTCCGGGGCGGCGGCGATCGAGTTCCGCTTGAATTTCCGAAGCGTCGATCGCAACCAGGGGCGGACAACCGTCAATGACTACCCCGACACCACCGCCGTGAGATTCCCCAAATGTCGAAATCCGAAATAGATGCCCGAAGCTATTGCCCATAATGCTTTTCCCTGAAAATTGATATTTTTTACGTTAACTGGAAGATAGATTTTTTAAATTAAATATAGATTTAGGGTATTTCTGAAGAATATAGCATTGACTGGGGGCTTTCGGTCGATCGCAGCACAGAAGTTCGATCGCATCCCGGTAGCAGAATATCTACGAGGGACAGGGGAGAGGAGGGAATTGCCAGAAGAGGAAAACTGTGAAAATCTCTTCTTCCCTCTTTCTGACATCAGTTACATCCGCTGCCGAACATCCATCCATCCGTTACATCCGTTACAAAATCCGCTGCCGAACTTTCTTCTTTTTTAGTCTTCGTGTTCTTCAAAAGGATCTCTCAATTCCTTAGCGGGAGGGCCAAAAGCCGTGTAGATAGAGAAGCCGGTGATTGCCACCAGACAGATACCGAGAGAAATGCCGAGAACTGCTGCTGGTTCCATATTTGCGATCGATTATGAGTGATCCCCTCTATAATATTACAAAAAATAACAATCTGTCTAAAAGTCTAGTGATTTTACGCGCAGTACGGTAAGGCAGCCGAGCCCACTCCCGCTGTTTTCAGTCCCCCTGCCGCATTTCTGAGAAATTGCGATCGCAATTAGCGGTGGAAGTATGTCAAACTTTTCTGTAGAGATTCATTGTAGGTGACTTATGGCACAGCGGACTTGGTTAGGAGATATACTCAAACCCCTTAACTCAGAATACGGCAAGGTAGCCCCAGGTTGGGGAACCACCCTGTTGATGAGCGTTTTCATCGGATTGTTTTTCGTGTTCTTGTTGATTATTTTGCAAATCTACAACTCTTCTCTGATTCTAGAGAATGTGGATGTTGATTGGTCGAGTCTCGGCCGCTAGAATTTGAGCGAAAATTAAGGCTAACAGTAAAAGCTGAGGGTGGAGGAGAAATGGTAAAAGCTAAGTTTTCCCATTTTCCCTTGCCCTTTCCCGTTAGTCCCTCGTAATTAAATGCTAACTAATTAAACAAATTACCGGAGACAAAAAATGAATATTTTTGGCATTGGTTTGCCGGAAATGGCAGTGATTTTTACCATCGCCCTGTTGGTATTCGGCCCAAAAAAGTTGCCAGAAATTGGTCGGAGTTTCGGGAAAGCACTTCGGGGTTTTCAAGATGCTTCGCGGGATTTTGAGTCGGAGTTTACGCGGGAAACCAAGCAGCTAGAAGAAGCAGTAGCAACTACCAAAAAGCCGGAACCAGAAAAACTCGCGGCTGCTGCTAAGGAAGATAGCACAAACAGTTAGATGAACAACACTCAGAAATCGGAAACACCAGCGGAGTTAGTAATTCCCCAGCTAATTGTGGGTTTGGGGAATCCTGAACCAAAGTACGATCGCACGCGACACAATATCGGCTTTAATGCAGTAGATGCCTTCGCTAAATCTTGGCAAATTTCCCTGTCAGAAAACCGCAAATTTCAAGGAATATTTGGCGAGGGAAATCGGCCGCGGGGACAGAAAATCCGGTTGCTGAAACCGTTGACTTACATGAATTTGTCCGGCCAGTCGATTCGGGCGGCGACGGATTGGTACAAAATACCTCCACAGTCCGTATTAGTAGTATACGACGATATGGATTTGCCGATCGGCAAAATGAGAATCCGGCTAGCAGGTTCAGCCGGCGGCCACAACGGCATGAAATCAACAATTTCTCATTTAGGTACAGACAAATTTCCCCGGTTGCGGATTGGCATCGGCAAACCTCAAAGCGATCCTGCTAAAAATGAGAAGGATACGATTTCCTTCGTATTAGGAAAATTTTCCTCAGAGGAAAGTCAATTAGTAGAAAAAATGCTTAAATTAGTTGTAGAAGCTGTGGAACTTAGCCTCCATCAGGGAGTAGAAAAAGCCATGAGTCTTTACAACAATCGTACCATTGCAGAAACAAGCGCGGAAACAAAAAGGTGAGTTCGAGACGTTTGCCGGAAACTACAGCCCATGTCCGAGTTACGGGTCAATCTTGGCTAAAAGGCACGATTGAAGGTGAAGTGACTGCCGGCAGTTTTGAGTGGCACTTTCAATGGCGTTTTCGGGAAGAAAAAACACTGATTCTTGAACCATCTCAGGGTAGGGCATTGATTCAAGAACCGCTGCACCGTTTTCTGGAAAAATGGGATTATCAGCTTGAACCAGGGGGGGATTATTCCTTTACCGTTAGGGCTCAGTTTTAATATTGATATTTATTTGAGAATAACTCTTGACACTTTATGCTAAATCTAGCATAATAGAATTGTAGTCGTTCAGTAAAAATCCTGCCATGATAAAAAAACCCACTCACACTCACAATGAAACAAATATCACCCAAAGATATTCTATGGATAGGAAGTTCTTTGAACGATCTTAAAGAATTTCCTGAAGATGTACGTGGCATAATGGGCTATGCTCTGTATCTAGCAGAAAAAGGAGGAAAACACCCATCTGCTAAACCTCTCAAAGGGTTTGGAGGTGCAAAAGTTTTAGAAATTACCGATGACTATGATGGGGATACCTATCGAGCAGTTTACACGGTAAAGTTTGCAGATACAGTGTATGTTTTGCACGCTTTCCAGAAAAAGTCTAAACAAGGAATTGCTACACCGCAACAAGATATTAAGTTAATCCAAGAAAGGCTAAAACGAGCTCAAGAACATTACGAAGAGTTCAAGAGTAAGTAAGAAGGGAATTAGTAGTGATAAGATGTGCTTATATTTCTAAAAAAACTGGAAATAGACGGCTTCTTATCACTACTTTTTCAGGAATAACTAAGACCTGGTAAAAAAGGGGGAAATCATGAGTAAGGAGATGGATATTCAAGTTAGTAGTGGCAATATATTTGCTGATTTGGGTATGCCTAATTCTGATGAAATGCTGATGAAGGCGGAACTGGTACGACAGATAACTGAGATCGTTAGTCAAAGGAAACTGAATCAACTTCAAGCAGCAGAAGTATTAGGAATTGACCAGCCCAAAGTTTCAGCTTTGATGAGAGGGAAACTGACAGGTTTTTCTACAGAAAGGTTGTTTCGGTTTTTAAATGCTTTAGGGTGCGATGTGCAAATTGTGGTGAAGCCAAAGCTAAAATCACCTGCGATTCCTGGAATTAGTGTTGTCACTATCTGATGTCGGAAACACAGGCGCAGTTGCTTCTCGGTAAGCGCCGCAATAATACATCGTCAAAACAGCTTTGTAAGCCCAGTGATTTGATGGCACATCGGTAAAAGGATTTGGCAGAGTTTCAGCCCGATTGAGCACGCAAGCATTGAGGATTTGTTCGCGGGTTGGCTGGGATTGAACTAAAGAGTTATTTGGCTTTATTCGTGCAGGATTTTGTGCTTGTGCGGGAGTTGAGCAACTGCCACTAACTAGCAGTATAATGGTGGCAACGATTCTGAATTTAAGCATCTCATTACTTTTTGTGCGACAATATATCCTAACTTCCACTGCATTCCCTGAATATTATGCCGAGTCCTATTCTCCGCAATCATTATCAAATTATCAAAGACTTGGGACAAGGCGCTTTTGGCGACACATACCTTGCCAAAGATTTAGACTTACCCGGACAGCCCCAGTGCGTCGTTAAACATCTTAAACCAAAAGATCCCAATCCCGACCATTTACTAATTGCCAAAGGCTTGTTCGACAAAGAAGCCGAAACGCTGTATAAATTGGGTAAGCTACACGACCAAATCCCCAGCCTTTCCGCCCACTTTGAGGAAAATGGCGAATTTTATTTGGTGCAAGATTTTATCGAAGGACATGACCTTACCAAAGAACTGATTCTAGGTAAAAAATCAAGCGAATCCGATACTATTAAATTATTGCACGATATCTTAGAAGTTTTAGCCATTGTTCATCAGCAAAATGTGATTCATCGTGACTTGAAACCTGCTAATTTAATGCGCCGCGATGATGGTAAAATTATCTTGATTGATTTCGGGGCGGTCAAAGAAATTAGCACACTGGTTGTTAATGCTCAAGGACAAACTAGCTTCACCGTTGGCATTGGTACTTCGGGTTATATGCCCAGCGAACAAGCGAAGGGCAAACCTAAACTATGTAGCGATATTTATGCAGTGGGGATGATTGGGATTCAAGCATTGACTGGTCAACCTCCTCATACCTTACCAGAAGATCCGCAGACGGGAGAAGTTATTTGGCGAAATCTAGCGCAAGTTAGCAATAACTTAGGGAATATTTTAGATAAAATGGTGCGCGATAATTTCAGTCAGCGCTATCAAGATGCAGGGGAAGCATTGCAAGCAATTTTATCTTTGTCGTCGCCTCTCCCACCGCCACCACCGCCACCGACACCGACACCGACACCGACAAGGCGAGGTTTTTTACAATTAGTCGGTTTGGCTGGATTAGGACTTGTCGGTTTAGTTGTGTATCAAAGTTTGGGGAACAAATCGCCTAAAACTTCAACGAATGAGCCATCGTCACCGATATTACCCAACGACGATATACCATCTCAGTTGCCACCACCTCCAGAAACCCCACAACCAGAACCACCACCACCAAAAACTCCAGCGCCAAAAGTATCTTCAAATTCCCTAAAAACAGTTCAATTTGAAACGGTGACAGTGAATTCAACGGGGGAAATCACCAAGCGCAGCCAAAGTCAAGCACAGGTTTTTACAGAAACTATCGCCAAGGGCATAACTTTAGACATGATGGCAATTCCTGGCGGCAGTTTTGTCATGGGTTCCCCCAATACGGAAGCAGGACGATATAACGATGAAGGGCCGCAGCATAATGTTAATATGGCCCCTTTTTTGATGGGAAAATATGAGGTGACTCAGGCTCAATGGCGCGCTGTGGCAGCTTTACTGAAAGTCAAGATTGACCTCGATGTTTATCCTGATCCTTATAATTTTAGAGGTAATTTCCCTGTTCAGCAAGCAAATTGGGATGATGCTATAGAATTCTGTGCAAGATTATCTCGACTTACTGGACGCAATTATAGACTGCCTAGTGAGGCCGAATGGGAATATGCTTGTCGTGCAGGAACCACTACACCTTTTTATTTTGGGGACACAATTACCCCGGATTTAGTTAATTATGACGGCAATTATCCCTATGGTTCTGCACCGAAGGGAACTTTTCGTGAAAAAACAACTGCTGTGGGTAGTTTTCCGCCTAATGCCTTTGGACTTTATGATATGCACGGGAATGTCTGGGAATGGTGTCAAGATGTTAGGCACGATAATTATAACGGTGCGCCGACTGATGGTAGTGCTTGGGAAAGTGGTGGATATAGTGATTACCGGGTGCAGCGTGGTGGTTCCTGGAACTACAATGCGAACGCTTGCCGTAGTGCCGATAGTCACTTCGACTCGGTGGGCCTCGGGTGGGGGCCCAGGGGTTTTCGCGTAGCGGTTGCTTCGGTTTCTTCGTCGTCCTAGTTTTCCCCGCGAGGACTCTTCTTTGCTCTTTTGCCCTTTTGCTCTTTACTCTTTTTTCTTTTTCACTTTTTTGGTCGTTTCTGGTGACTCGATTTATTTTTTGGCACTCGTGGATGCACTCCCGACAAAGAAACCGGGTTTTTTACTTAATCTGTGGAGTACAGCGAAGGATATCGCAAAAAACCCGGTTTCTGGCCACCTGTGCGTAAGTCTTGTTTGGGAAAATCGCTGTCACTTTGTCAATGCTTTCTGTAGAGACAAGTCTGCTGAAATAGTCTGGTTTATTTACGGAGTAGTTGGTGCTGATTTAGGATGGGTTCCAGCGTAGTAAACTAATACCAATTTAAAAAAAAATGCAACAGTATTCTTGTCCCCCCCCTTTACAAGGGGGGGCTAGGGGGGGTCGAAGAGTGTTGCACGATTTTAGAAAAATGGTATATTTTTTTTTTCAGATTCACCGCACAACAGATTATAATTAGAAATATTAATTTTTCTCACGAATAGTCGCATAGGAGATTTATAAAATGAATAACCTATTAGCAGAAAGTTTTGCCACCGTCTCTCAACTACCCGAAGCAGAACAAAATGCCATAGCATCCTTAATTTTAGACAAGATATCAGCACCAAGAGTCGCGCCGTTCCTCATTTCCCAATCAGACATCGAAACCCTAGAAAAATCATACATTTTCCGAGACAAAACAGAAGTCATTGAATTTATTAACAAATATCCGTTTCTACTTCCCATTGTGCTAGAAGCACCCGTTCAAATTTGCAATTATTTCCCCGAACAAAAACTATTACTTCAAGTCATCAATGACCCGGAAATTCCTAACTATATTCATCTGGTTCTCTCAATCATCTTAACAGACCTCGATCCCGATGAAGCAATGGATAGAGAAGACGAATTGCGTAAAAATTGGTCGAGGGGATTATCCCACGAAATTCGGGAGCATTTTTATACAATTTTGGAATACACTGATGAGTTTTGATTGGTCGCAATACCTAAATTTAGCAAAAGAACTTGCTGGTCAAGCAACTATTGCTGCTGAACAGGAGGCGCGATTGAGGGATGCTATCAGTCGTTCCTATTATGCTGCTTTTATCTCAGCGCGGAACTATTTGCGAGATAAACAAGGTCATTCCCTGCCAAAAACAAGCGATGTTCACCGCTATGTTTGGCAAGAATTTGATATTAATCCTGACTCAAGATATCAATTCATCGCCGATAATTTAGCAGTGCTTCGCCGATATCGAAATCAAGCAGATTATGACGATAATTTTCCCTTATTATCTGCGATTGCTAGTATTGCGATCAAGCGTTCTCAAGAAATAATTTCTAACCTAAATAATCTCTAAATATCAATTTAATCTGATAATGCTTTTTTGCTGGAGTCGGGTTTGTTGCTTCATCAGCCGGTGGAGTCATGGAGCCAAATATCGCGCTTACGCACTAACAACTGTAGCTTTACCTTTAACTACTTTAGCATCGATACACTAATCCAATATTAACTTCATTCTACGCCACCATTGCCATCAATTGTTTTCTCATAACTTCCAACAAAGCAATTATTTGCTCCCGAGTTACAGTTGGAAATCCCTCTAAAAAATTATCAATTGACTCTCCGGCTTCTAAATAGTCAAAAAGTGTTTGAACGGGAACCCTAGTGCCAATAAAAACAGGAGTTCCGCCCATGATTTCATCAGAAATGCTAATTATCTGAAAATTCTGAGACATAAGCCTAAGTAGTTGTAGGGTGTGTCGCCTGCGATAAATTCCTAACTAAATACCAACAATCTCATAGCGACGCACCTGATGGATATATTACAAACCTATCGATTTCAGTAAACCTAAATCTGGCTTTATCAACCATGTTTTACTGCTTTTTCCTCTAATAATGCCTGCGCTAAAACAGCAGCAGCTTCAAAAGAGTTGTAGGAGTTAGTGCTAGATACTTTGCCTTGATCTTCTAGGGGAATTATACCTGATTCTTGCAGTAATTCCGATACGATAAAATGCAGGAGTAAAAGCTTGTCAGCGTGAGGCAAATCCTTCAGGTGTGGTAGAAGTTCAGCAAGCTGCATAAAAAAGTCCCCATGTTGGTTGTAGAGTATGGTCTGATCTATTATGCCATTTTCAAGGATTGATTAATCCGATCGCCCTTTTGAACGTTCCGACATCTGCCGCATTCCCACAGCCAGCACGCTCAAAAACAAAAGCCCGATCGCCCCAGCCAACGGATTGCCGTTAACTCCAGTCACCCAATCCGGGACAGAGCCAGAATATCGTACTAACTCACCGACGTTAATTATATAGTATCCCCAGACTAAACCTGCATGAAGCCCGATCGACAAACCCAATCGATTTTGACGGCTGCGCTTTGCAAAAACCAGTATCAAACCCAGCAACAATAAGCCCGGAAACTGAGGCCAAGTCCGCAGCATTGCCTCCACGGGTTTGATAAAATGAGATAGGGCAAATACCAGGCTATTCGCCCGCACAGAAATTTGATTGTTGTAATCCCGCTGCAACTCGTCGAGCAACCAACCCCGGAATACCAACTCCTCCGCAAAACCCACTCCCAGGGCGCTTAATAGCCCTTCTGCGATGATTCGAGGCAAATTATCTGAATTTTGCCATGAGACAAAGCCGAACAGTCCTTGCACTAAAAATAGGGTAAAAGTGATCGAAAGCCCGATCGCCAATCCAGTCAAAAGTTCAAAACCGTTTTGTCGCGTATTCACTAAACCGTAACTTTTGAGCAATTGCGTTTGTCCGTAAACCTGTTTTCCCCAGCGCGGCACTAGGAAAAGAAACTCGGCAAACAACAATCCCATTGTTAGAATAGTTGCGAGGTTCCTATCTTTAACTAAGAGATAAATTGGGGCGGCGACGGGCAGCCAGATTGCTGCTAAGATTAAGAGGAAAATTATTATTCGTAATAGAAATGGATAATTTGCTATTTTGTTGGCGTTAATCATTGTTGTAAACTAAATAAATTTTACATGATATTTATAGCGACACAGATCGGCGGTTGAAACCGCATCTACACAAACGATGTCCTGATGGTGCGCGGACTAAAGAAAATAACGTAATTTCAACGACCTGGTTTTCTTCAACCTGCGGAGGCAGGTTTTGTTTGTGTAGACGCGGTTTCAACCGCCCAGTCTTCTCTACGCAGATTATTATAAACACGGCATTATCCCGTCTCCAATGTACAAAGCCCACAGAAAAAGCTAGAATAGCATCATATCGGTTAAAACTTTAAGTGAAGCAAAGCTATAACATCAGGTAACAATGACTGAAGTATCGGATTTCTCAAATGTCGATCGCGAATTAGACGACACAATATTAAGTTTCGCAGACATTCAAGCAGAACTAAACCTGCGCCGCGCTAAAGATGCTCTGCGAGATATAGTAGAAAATCTCGACTTGACAGCACAAGAGCGAACTGGACTGGAGCCGGAAATTGGCGGCTTGGAAACCATGCTGGACAAGCTAGAGCGCGCTTGCGTGCAAATCGCTGTGTTTGGGATGGTAGGAAGGGGAAAATCTTCGGTTTTGAACGCGCTACTCGGTCAAAATGTGTTTGAAACTGGCCCTACTCACGGGGTGACTCGTACCACAACTATTGGCCAGTGGGATGTCGGAGATGGTGTTGATGACGGTTTACCCGATCGACTTTCGCCTGTTATTTACCGTTTATCGCAAGTAGAATTAATCGACACACCGGGAATAGATGAAGTTGACGGCGAAACTCGCGAACTTTTAGCCCGCCGCGTCGCTAAACAAGCCGATTTGATATTGTTTGTAGTTGCTGGCGACATTACGAAAGTGGAATATCAAGCACTTTCGCAGTTGCGGGAAGCCGGAAAACCGATGTTATTAGTCTTTAATAAAATTGACCAGTATCCCGATGCAGATAGACTGGCAATTTATCATAAAATTCGCGACGATCGCGTGAGAGAATTGTTATCTCCCGATGAAATTGTGATGTCCGCGGCTTCACCTTTGACAGCGCAGGCGGTGCGCCGTCCCGATGGCAGTATGGGAGTCAAAATGACGCGCAGTTTGCCACAAGTGCAAGATTTAAAATTAAAGATTTTGGAGATTTTAGACCGCGAAGGCAAGTCTTTGGTGGCGCTGAATACGATGCTCTGTGCGGGAGATATTAATGAGCAGTTAGTACAGCGAAAAATGGAAATTCGAGATGATGCTGCTAATCGCATTATCTGGAATGGCGTAATGACTAAAGCTGTGGCGATCGCCCTAAATCCAGTTACTGTAGTTGATATTCTTAGCGGTGCGGTAATTGATGTGGTGATGATATTAACTTTATCTAAAGTTTACGGCATTGCGATGACAGAAGCGGGGGCGGTGGAGTTGCTGCAAAAGATTGCGATTAGTATGGGGGGAATTACTGCGGGCGAATTGTTGGCTAATTTGGGTTTGAGTTCTTTGAAAGGATTGTTGGGTTTGGCGACACCGGCGACGGGAGGTTTGGCTTTGGGGCCTTATATTTCTGTGGCTGTGACTCAAGCTGCAATTGCTGGGGTTTCTTGCTACGGAATCGGTCAAGTTACTAAGGCTTATTTGGCTAATGGTGCTTCTTGGGGAGATGATGGGCCGAAGGCTGTGGTGAGCAAGATTTTGTCTTCTTTGGATGAGGATTCTATTTTAAATCGGATTAAGGATGAATTGCGGGCTAAGTTGAATTTGGGGAGTGGGGAAAAACATCAATCTCATTGATTGTTTTGGGACTTGCTTGTTTTTAATAATCTGTTTATGGGCGGGCTATAATCCCACCCCACAAGGCAATTGATTTGTCGTTATACTTGGAAAAATTTAGGCTTCAGTTAACAAGACTCGGCGGTTGAAACCGCGTCTACACAAACGAAGTCTGCCTCCGCCGACTAAAGAAAATAACGTGATTTCAACCACTCACTCTTCATGCGGAGGCAGGTTTTGTCTGTCTAGATGCGGTTTCAACCGCCGTCTCAACTGGCAATGAAATTAACCATAAAAAAATGGCGTTTGTACTTGACAAACGCCATTTTATAGAGTTACAAACGCGGCGTTTTATCTTGTTTAAACGACGCTAACCATTCGCGAAGTTCGTTGGCCGCAATGTCGCGCCCACCCAAACCAAAGGCTAGAGCAATTCCAACTGCGATCGCCCCCAGCAGCAGCCCGAAAGCTAAATTGACAATATCGCTGCCAATGCCCATCTGTTGCAGCGCTAATGCCGCCACAAAAGCAATAATCGCGATGCGAGCCGTTTGGCCCAACAACCGCGCTTGGCGAGTTCCAGAACTAGCAATCAAACTAAAGGCCAGGTTCGCCAAATACAAGCCGATCGCAAATACGACCAAACCGGCCAGCACTCTACCTGCAACCAGCACAATACCGCTGACAATCGCTGTCAGCGCTGGAATCCTCAGCACATCGGTAGCAGCCACCACCGCAAACAGGAGGATGCCCACCTGCACCACAATGCCGACAAACTCCGAAGGCGTGCGCGCAGGAAGTTCCGGTTCCTGAAGAATCGTTGCTTCAGGATCGATCGAACTAGGCGGTAGTCGCAGCGGCTGTTTCGGCTGCATTCCCAACCAAGAAAAGACATTGTTAAAGCCAATTCCCGTCAAGATATTCGTTACCAAATCGCCGATCCAGCGCCCCAAAATGTAAGCAACGGCCAGAATTATCGCTGCTGTAAAAATGTTGGGAAGCGCGCCCAGAATCGTGTTGAGCATCGCGATTGCCGGCAAGGAAATCGCTTGGATGTCCAAAGCGTTCAAAGCTGCGATCGCCGTGGGAATCAAAATCAACACGTAGACGATCGTACCGATAATCCACGACAGCGATTGTCCGCCCGAACTCCGGGAAATGCCAAACCGAGCGCCCAAACTGTCCGCCCCAGCAGCAGCCAGCAGATTCGTGACAATCCGCTGCACCACTTGAGCCAGCAGCCAGCCGATAAACCCAATCACCAAAGCTTCCAGGATTTTTGGAATTGCCGCCAAAATTTGGTTCAGCAAATTATTAACTGGTAGCAAAGCCTGCTGCAATTCCAGCGATTCGAGAACCGACGGCAAAAACAGCAGAAAAATGAACCAGTACAGCGCATTCGCCAGAGTCTCGCTCAGCAGCAAAGGATTCTCGGTAGGTGCATTCCCCACCTGCTGATTCAAGCGCTCGTCTACGCCAAAACTCCGCATCGCCCGCGATAATGCCAATTTGGCAACTGTCGCCAACACCCAAGCAATCCCCAGAAAAATTAGGGCTTTGGCTAACTTAGGCAAAGCACCGGCAATTTGATTGAGAAATGTATTGAGGGGTTGCGAGACAGCCGTTAGATTCAGCCGGTTGAAAAAGGCAACTAGGAAAAAGATAAAAATGATCCAGAATACCGCACCGGAAATCCATTTTTCCACTTGCGGGGAGCCTTCTCCTTCCGGGCGGCCAGTAATCCAACCAGCCAGTCGGTTGTCGATCGTCGTCTTCTTGAGCAATCCCCCAACTAGGGATGAGACGAGGGCTGATACGATCAAGCCAATTAGCAGGATACCGATCGCCCAGATCAGATTCTCAATGTTTGAACCCACCACAAAATTGTTAATTCCGCGTTCGGCATCTGCCAGCGGATTCGTGGCTGCCGGGGCCTGTGCTAAAATGCGTAGCGTAGCGGGGCGTAAGCCATCGGACAAAGCCACCATTGGGCCCGATATCGGTTGAGTTATTTCTTGCCAAGTTTGATTCATTTTTTTCTCAGATTAACGTCAGATTTGACAAACAAGATAAGAAACTGTAAGAATACGCTTCTAGCTTGCAGGTTTCCATGTCAATTCGTCAAGTTTTCGAGCAATCTATTGAAATTCGCGCTGCTGCTACCTTGGTTGAGCGCTGTATAGTCGATCGCACTTTAATGCACAAATGGCTGAATCCCATACTGCGCTGCGATCCTGAAGGCGAATGGGATACTGCTGTGGGAAGTCGCAGCTTATTTATCATAAAAATTCCGGTTTTGCAACCCACTTTAGAGAGCGTAGTGTTGGAGCGACAACCCGGTTTAATTGTGTGGGGGTTCGACGGATTTTTCAAAGGATGCGATCGCTGGGAATGTCAGCCCCAAATCCAAGGAACTCTCTTGATTAACCGCTTTGAATTTCAAATCCCCAATCCTTTAATTAGATTTGGTTTCAATCGCTTTGCAGCTTCTTTGACCAAGAAAGACATGAAAGACCAACTCCGCCGACTCAAACGAGTAGCGGAGCAATTATCGGAAAAAATTAGTAATAGCTAATCGGTAACGGTAATTGGGAATCGGTAATTGGCAATAGTTGAAACCTCAAGATTAATAGAAAAAGCAGCACCAATTCGCAATTAGCAACTCCCAATTTCCAATTCCCAATTCCCGATTTCTGATTTCTTAATTCCAACAATTTCAGTTATTTACTTCCCAGCCCCCGATGATGAATTGGGCTGACAAATCATTTGTCTTGCTTGACCTGCCGTATTTTGCAAAGCTGGGGAATTCTGATATAAAGCCTGCATATCTTGCAAATCTTTGATGACTCGCTGATAGATGGCCACCGCTTGATTGCCATTCACTTCTAAAGCAGCAGGCCCGTAATTTTGAATCACTTCGATCAGCGATATTTTGCCATCTTTGGAAGCTGCGAGTAAGGCATCGCGCAGTGCCGGCGCGCTTTGCAGCCTAGTTGTCGGCGTATAAGCAACGTCGCCCAATTCTTTGAAAACAATTTCCCCAAAATAAGTATTTGCCAACCGCGTTACTAATTGGGAATCTAAAGCCACTTCTCGCGTTAATATTTCGCGTACCGAATCGGGACTTTGTTTCGACAAATTCAGAACGCTTTGCAGTTGAGGTGATGCTTTGCCGGTTTGTGCAAAGCTTTGCAAGTCGCTCATCGGTAAAGTTACGTCAACTGCACCGTATTTTACTGTAACATTGTCTAGTGCAAAAGCTTTGCCGCTGTTGAGAAATACTGCACTTGTCGAGATTAAAAGTGCCAAACCTAATGATAAAGACTTTGACATTTTTTTGGTAAAATGGGCTGACTGTAGCTGCATTCCGTTGAGATAATTTGGTTGAAACTTAAAGTTCATGGGTTTGTGCCTTTTTACGTCAAAATACTGTTTCGATCGATCGTCTCTGCGGGTACCAGTGGGGAAAGTGGACTCAGGACTTCCGTAAATGACATAATATTTTACAGTCAGGTCGAGCAAATGTAACCTATCAAAAGATAGGTGTTAATCGCTCGGTTATATGTTATACCCAGATTTGCAAGAATTCATCGAGCTTTGCAAAACTTATAAGAGCGATATTGGGCTGTCCAGCAGCAGTTTATCGAGTGTGGCTTGGGATGCGATGTTGTGCGATCGCCCATTTAAGTTAGTTCTGGTCGAGCCTTTCGAGCAATAGGCGAATTCTAGCAGCATCCTCAGCATTCGGAGCATTTGTCAGGTATAGTTCCAAATCGTGGCGCGCCTCCGCCAAGCGCCCCAGTTGATAGTAGAGAATTCCGCGATCGCGCCTTTCCAACAGCGCATCGGGAAACAGCAGCAAAATCCGATCGATCGCCGCGAGAAACCTCATAGCATCACCCTGTTGGAAGTAAATCGCCTTCAAATTCCCCAGCATTCGCCCCAACAACTGCCGCGGACTTACCGGGGCGAGAAAAGCCGGTTGCAACTCCATCGGTTGACCGTAAAGTTGAGAAAGTCTCCCTTGACAATCTTCAGGAAATAGTATTTCGCCACCATTAAACGCATCCACAAAAATCCCAGCATCTTCAAAATCCGGCTTAATTAAAAAATGTCCCGGCATCCCAATCCCCACCATCGGAAAATCAATGCGCTTAGCAACCTCCAAATAAACCAATGATAAAGAGATGGGAATGCCAGTGCGGCGATCGATCACTTGATTCAAAAAGCTATTGCGGGGGTCATAATAATCAACATCGTTGCCGGAAAATTCCAAATCCTCGTACAGATAGCGGTTAATTGTTTGAATGATCCGCAGCGGATAATTCTGTGGCGGGAGGCGATCGCGCACTTGATCGGCGATCGAATCGAGAACATTGAGATACGCTTCCGGCTCTAAATTCGGGTATTCTTCCAAAGCCAGATACAGTGCAGCTTTCGCCAGGTCGATCGAACCATCAGGCTGATTAATTTCTTGATAAAAGAGTTGTCTGGCTCTTGAAAAGTCCATATTAATGATTTATTTGATTTTAATTGACATTTTATCCGAATATCCTGTTGCCCAAAAAAACATTAAAAACATCTCTCTACTCTTCCTCTCTGCGTTCTCTGCGCCCTCTGCGGTTAAAAAAAACAGTTTTGTATGTAACGCGCACCTTACAACATAACTTTTAACTTTCAAATCCCGTGACTTTTACCAATTACCCAACTGCGGCGAAAAATTCGAGCCAGAGTCGATTCTTCCAAAGCAAAATAGATAGGGCGTCCGTGAGGACAAGTGCGCGGATTGCGAGTTTGCTGCCATTCATCCAACAAATTTTGCATTTGCAAAAGACTCAAAGGAGTACCGTTACGCATAGCGCTGCGACAAGCAGTAGCAACTTGAGCAGCTTGCAAATCTGCGACTTTACTGAGTTCAAAAAGCGCAGCCGCACAGTCATCTCGATCGGCCAACAATTCAGGCACTTCTCGCGCCGCCCATAGCTGTTCGCCAAATGTTTCTACCTCCAAACCCAAGCGCGACAAATTCTCGATTTGCAGGGCAGATAATTGACTGAGAATTACTGGTTTTTCGAGAGATTTTAACTGCCAATCAGCGCAGATGTGTTCGTACAAAACGCGCTCGTGAGCGATGTGTTGTTCTATCAACCACATTCCGCTGGAATGTTCGGCCACAATGTAAGTATTGTGAACTTGTGCGATCGCCCTCAGTTCCATCAATCCTATTTTACGACTTTTTGTATCTTGGCACCCTTCATCATTCTGGCGAGCCGAAACCCCTACACTGTAAGCACTTTTCTGTTCCGATGCCTTCAGCAATTGTCCCACGCGATCGGGAATTGGAGGATCTGGCAAAACCTCATCATTCAGGTGCAAAGCCCGATCGATTGCAGCGCCAACTTGTGCTTGCCAAAAACTCGGATCGTGCAGATAAATTTCCACTTTAGCCGGGTGGCGGTTCCAGTCGATTTCCGAGGGGAAGAGTTGTAGGTGAACAAAACACACAGGATAGCGATCGCGCGGACAAGTGCGGGCGAAGGCGCTGAGAATAGTTTGCTCTAATTCGGGCGATCGCACAACCCGCCGATTCACCGCCACCTTAACCCAATCCGGCCGCCTGCGGTGACAGCGATCGGGCAAACCAATTACTAATTCCAAAGACTGGGAATTGGTAACAGATGATTGAGAAGTAGCAGCAGGTAATTGATAATTGTGCTTGCTTGTAGCTCCCACAAGTTGAGTTTCTCGCAAAAAATTTGCTGCTTGCTGATTTTGAGGACTCGCAGGCAAATCTAACTTTAAATATTGTAAATCGCTCGATCGCACACCGCGCACAAATTGAGGCAAAATTTGTGCCGCTGTGCTGGCAGAAGTTACATAAAAACAAGGCGTATTTGCTTGACGCAACTGCCAATTAACGTGCGGGTGACAAATAGCTATTTGCTGAATAATTGATTGGATCGATCGCATTTGCTGTGCCGGCGACAAAAAAGTGCGGCGCACAGGCCAATTGCCAAACAAATTATCCACATTCACCACCGTACCAGGGGCGATCGCCACTGTTTCCAGATCCACAGCAACGCCCGCGTTGTTGTAAACTACCCGCCAGCCCGATCGAGCATTTTCAACTCCACCTTTGTTAAACGATGAATTCTCAACTCCCCCCCTTAACAAGGGGGGGCTGGGGGGGGTTTCCGCAGACTCTCGATTTTCCCAAAAATCCCCCAATCCCAAATCATTCGGCCTGCTCAAAACCTCCAAACAGCCCAACTGAGCCAAACTGTGCAAAGCTTCCCCGCGAAATCCCAAAGTAGCAATTTTGTAAAGGTCAGCTTCCGTGGTAATTTTGCTCGTACTGTGAGGCGAAGCCGCCTGTTGCAAATTTTCCAGATCCATTCCCGTACCATTATCTGCAACTTGCACCCGCCACTGTTCGGGCCAAACAGACACAACGATGCGAGTTGCGCCAGCATCCAGAGAATTTTCAACTAATTCTCGTACCGCAGCGGCGATCGAGTCAATCACTTCGCCGGCGGCAATTAAATTGATAACTTCTGCGGGTAAGGTTTGAATAGTAACTGGCATCAGATTTTTAGCAGTTCGTTAATTAAATTCTACTTGATTCTGCTACTCGCTACACATTATATCTCATGAAAATCGAGAAAAGCCTGATATCTGTCTGCTAATTAAACTTGCTCCGCTTCTGCAATATTTTTCGGCAATCGAATGTAAAAAATTGTCCCTTTTTCATTGTCCGATTCATAGGTAATTTCCCCTTTGTGAGCATCAACGATCGACTTAGCAATCGCCGTTCCCAAGCCAGTACCAGTCCGCTTTCCGTAGGTCACAAACGGTTCAAATAATTTGTCCTGAATTGATGGCGGAATACCTGGGCCGTTATCGTAAATGCTAATTTCTGCCCACTCCTCGGTTTGTGTCACAATAATCTCAACTCGCCCCCCGCGCCCGCCAAAAGCTTCAACAGCATTCCCAACTAGATTTTGCAAAACGCGCAAAATCTTATTTTCGTCCGCTTCCACTATCACTTCTGTCACCCGCAGCACCAAATCTACTTTTGCCGCATCAAAATAAACTCTGTTCAATTTTTCAAACTGCTGCAATGTCTGGATTAAATTGACTGGTTTTTTATTTAATACAGAGTTCCCTCGCGAAAATTCTAATACTTCTTCAGCCATCCCCAACATTCGCTGAACTTGTAATTGAATAAGTTCGCACCACTCCTGAGTTTCCTCATCCGGGTGCATTTCTTTGAGCATTTCGCTGGAGAGTTTAATTCCCGTAAAAGGACTTTTGAAATCGTGAATGATTGTACTCACCATTTCTCCTACTAATACCATTTTTTGTTTGTGTACGAACTGGCTAACATATTGATCTGTCGTAGAACGCAAATTTTTAATAATGAAACTAAACATTTCCAGTACCGAACTGCCTTTAGCAAACTCTAGAGTTGCTATTAGTTCTTCGCGGCATATTTTTGCCAAAGTCGTGCCGCCAAATGCCACAGCTCTAGCACTGCGCGGCTCTCCGTCTAAAACTCCGAGTTCGCCAAAAAAATCGTCTGGCTTAGCGACAGCAATAGTTTGATATTTACCGTTTTCAATCCGCTTGCTAAACTCGACTTCACCTTCTAAAACTAGATATAAAAAATCGGCTGTTTCTCCTTCTTCAAAAACTAGCGTTTCCTCAGCAAAACTCTCCAATACAGCTATTTGACACAGGTGAGCAGCTTGCAGAGGTTCAAAATAAGACATAAATCGATGAGATGCCAGATCCATGAGATGATACCTAATGCTTAATTTAAACAGTTTCTTTTTTCTATTTTCGCCGATCGGCATCGATGCGTTGATAAAATACAATACTGCTTGAATCTGGCTCTATGTTTTGGCATCCCTGGCCGGGAAAGGGCGATCGCCGGAATGTAGAGCCAGACTCAGACAGCAGCAGCAATCTCGCGCAAATTCTTAATTAATTGACTAAAATCCATAAATATGGTAATATTTGTGAGATTTTAATTGGATGTGCGATCGAGTTCAGCGGCGAGCATGACAAGATTTTAACTTTAGAAAGAGCGCACAATTTAAATGCCGATCGCCTTTCATTGCCAAAAATTAACGATCGCCAGATAAGACAACCGCAGCATTCTGCCCGCCAAAGCCAAAACTCAAACAAACCGCATTTCTCACAATAGTCGATCGGGCACAGCGCACAAAATCTAACTCAAACCCAGGTTTTTTCATACCAGCGCAAGGTGGCAACATTTGGTATTTAATACCCATCAAACAAAAAGCGATGCCCAAAGCACCCGAAGCCCCCAAAGTATGACCAGTAGCCCCCTTAGTCGAACTAACAGCAACTCCTTGCTGAAACAATTTCTGAATTAACAGTGCTTCATGTCGGTCATTTAAATCAGTTGCAGTACCATGAGCGTGAATAAAATCTATATCAACCGCCGATAAATTGCTGCGTTTCAAACATTGAGTTACCGCCGCGATCGCACTTTTCCCACCCAACTCCGGCGCAGTAGCATAACAAGCATCATTTGTAAACCCAAAACCAGAAATTCGACCATAAATTTTAGCGCCACGACGGCTTGCCAACTCAGCCGATTCTAATACAAATAAAGCCCCGCCTTCGCCGAGCACCAAGCCTTCCCGATGTTCGTCAAACGGATAGCAGCCCGTGTTTGCCAAAGCACCCATCCGGCTAAATCCAGCCAGAGTCAGCGGTGTAATTGGGGCTTCCACAGCACCGGCGATCGCCCGCTGACACTCACCGGTGCGGATCAAATCAACAGCGCGGGCGATCGACTGTAGGCCCGTCGCACAAGCAGCCATCGGTGCGAATACAGGCCCCATCGAGCCAATTGCCCTCGCCGCTGCGATCGCCCCCATGTGAGGCAAAAAATCCACAAATCGAGAATCGGGAATTAGTAATTGGGAATTGGGCATTGAGAATTCCCTTCCATCTTCCTTCTTCCCTCTTCCTTCTTCCCTCTTCCATCTTCCCTCTTCCTTCTTCCTTCTTTCTTCCCTCGCCAACTGTTCCAAATTTGCCTGAAAGCCGCGGCTAGAGCCGATCGCAATTCCGCAATCAGGCAAAGGCAAAGTCAAATCAGCATCTTGCAAAGCATCTGCCAAAACCTGCCGAATTAAAGTTATTAAATCAGCAGGTTTTGTACCAACCAAAGCCAAAAGCTGCGGTTCAAGTTCTAAAAAAGGTTGATGCTTCCGAATGCCACAATTCCCAGACAACAGTTGTTTCCAGCTATTTTCTAAATTACCTAAAGCTGAAACAAGACCAATTCCCGTAACCACAACATCCATAAATAGAAAGCTTGCTTTCGGCAGAAAGTAGAAAACAGAAAGCAGTTGTGTGTCTACTAACTACTAACTACTAACTACTAACTACTAACTACTGACTACTAACTACTGTCAACTAACTACTGACTACTGACTACTGACTACTGACTAATTAACAGGTTTAAAATTTTCCAAACCCTGAGTAACAGTAGCCTTTTCAATGCGATCGCCCGCTTGAATCTGATCGACTACATCCATCCCTTGCTTCACGTAGCCAAAAACCGCATAACTACCGTCCAAAAACGGCACATCGGTCAAAGTAAAGTAAAACTGAGAAGAAGCCGAATCAGGACTTTGCGATCGAGCCATAGCCACAGCCCCGCGAGTGTGCATTAACACGGGTTTCTGGGCAACCCCAGCTTCTTGTAGCGTTTGGCTGTAAGTCGGGTTTGCAGCACCTTTAGCTTTAATTTCCAGAGGAATCCTGCGTTCTGTAGAAGTTTTCGGGTCAATAAAACCGCCAGTTCCGAGCCGCGCCGTAGGGAATTTAGGGTCTTTACCCTGGGGGTCGCCGCCCTGAACTACAAAAGGCTGAGGTTCCCGCACGACTCGGTGAAATACCAGCCCGTCGTATACTCCTTTCTGAACCAAATCGACAAAATTGCCGGCAGTAATTGGGGCATTTGTGCCGTCAAGTTCGATCGTAATCGGAGCACCTTTGACGATCATCACCACCGTTGCTTTTCCGGTCAAGCGGGCCAAATTGCTAAATTGCGAACCAGCCGCCACAGCAGCAGTCGGAGACGCAGACGGAGACGGAGATGGAGACAAAGAAATACTTTCACCCGATGCCGGATTTGGTGTTGGAGTTGAGTTTGCAGCAGGGGAACTACCGCATCCCCCGACAAATAGCGCACCAACTATTAAAAGTGAGAAGAACCACCGCTGAATTTTGATTTGCATTTGCATTTTTATTTTCACTTTGACTCAACATAAGGTGCAGCCGTGCACCCTAGATTTATCGATTTACCGGGGATAATGTGCACGGCGTACATACTTTAGATTTATCGATTTGGTGCGCGGCCGCGCACCCTACAAGACATTACCAATCGAAAATCGAAAATCGAAAATCCCTAAAGTCCTTCTAGGGGAACTTGCAAAAATCGAGCCAATTCGGCAGCTTGATTTTCCACATCAGACAAAGAAATCGGCTGTCCGACTCTAGTCAGGGGAAACTGACGGCGGTCTTTGAGCTTAAGATAAATACTGCGGCGGGGATTGAGACCTTCTTTAATATCGACCCGCACAGATTGCACGTCCGATGTCTGGCAAGTAAAATCAATTTTGCGGTTTTTGCCGGGAAATCCCCAGCGAAAGATCCGAATGTTACCTGTTTTGCGATCGAACTCATTGTATCCGCCACCGACATCCCAGAGAATAGTCAGCCACAGGTAAAGCGCCAACAGCACGCCGCAGACACCGTAGAAACCCATCGCGATGCCTTGGGGGATGAAAATGAGCTTAGTCGGGTCAGAAAAAGGCAGCAAGTTCACGTGCAAGTAGCTGGAAATGCCCGACAGCAGGAAACCAGTGCCTCCAATGGTGACAATCGTCCCCCACCAGAAATTGCTGAAGCGACGAGAGCCCAAAACCTGGTAGCGCAGGACAGAATCGATCGAGGTCATTGTTTTTGCAGTCATAATAAACAGCCTTAAAGCCAAATTTTAATTCAACTAGCCCACCTGTGCGTCACAATTCGCCTGGGCGATCGCGACTAGCCGATCGCGATTCTGTATCAACTCCTGCCGTTTTAGTTGAAAATTAATGAACTTATAATATATAGTTATGTTAACTTTAATTAGAAACCTTGGTCTTTTAACAAGCAAGAGGATTTAAGAGCTATGACAATCGCAGTCGGACGCGCCCAGACCGAACGAGGCATCTTTGATGTACTCGACGACTGGCTCAAGCGCGATCGCTTCGTCTTCGTAGGCTGGTCTGGCATCCTGCTATTCCCCTGCGCCTACCTATCCATCGGTGGCTG